>JBEANM010000145.1:0-3402 GCA_041165425.1 Verrucomicrobiota bacterium | reverse complement strand
GATTCGACTTTCTAGACTGAAACCGGGGTGGCCGGAGCATCCACCCACTTGCCGTGCTCACGGATCAGATCCTTGAGCCGGTCGACGGCCTCAGCCTCGGGGATGTTGAACTTCACCGGAGTCTTGCCGACATAGAGATTGATCTTCCCGGGGGCGCCGCCGACATAACCGAAGTCCGCATCCGCCATCTCTCCCGGACCGTTCACAATGCAGCCCATGACGGCAATCTTCACACCCTTGAGATGCTGGGTCGCCGCCTTGATGCGGGCGGTGGTGCTCTGCAGGTCAAAGAGCGTCCGGCCACAGGAAGGACAGGCCACATAATCGGTCTTAAAGATCCGGCTACCCGCCGCTTGGAGAATATTAAAGCCCAAGCGGAGGCAGGCGCCGGGAGCTGGCTCGCCGCGGACAAGGATCGCATCTCCGATCCCGTCACACAGCAGGGCCCCGAGGTGGACCGCCGCCCGGATGAGGCCGGACAGGCCCCCTTCTGAATCGGCCGGTTTTAGGGTGTCCTTGAGCACAATAGAATGGCGGGCCGGAATCTTTGAGACCAGGAGACGGGTTCCGGAAACGGGATTGATATCCAGGCCGTCCTTCAGGGCCACCAGGACGGGCTCCTTTTTCGCCTCTAACGCCTTCACCTCGGCTTCATTTCGGGGATCCACCTCCGTGATGGGAGTCTTCTCGTGGACCAACTCGGGAGCCAGATCGCCCAACTGGGCCAACCGCGGACGCAGGGCTTCCTCCACCTTGGCCGAGACAAAGACCCGGGGCGGCTCCTCCCCACCGATTGCCACCCCCTGGACGACTATTTTCTGGCTGGCGCGCTTGTTGAAACTAAAAGGGTCGTAAGCAAGCTTGGCGGTAGCATCAAAACTGCCCTGTTGCCGCTCCTCGAGATATTTTACGAGGGCGCGACCCACAGGAATCTCGTGAACGCTATCCTCCGTTAGACTCACCCGGATAGTGTCTCCCAAACCGTCGAGCAGCAGGGAGCCGATGCCGATGGCGCTCTTGATCCGGCCGTCCTCCCCATCCCCTGCCTCGGTCACGCCGAGATGTAGCGGATAGTTCCAGTCCGGCCCCTGCTTGTCCAACGAGGCGACCAGCAGTCGGTAAGCCTCGATCATTACCTTCGGGTTGGAGGACTTCATCGAGAAAACAAAGTTGTGGAAGTTAAGTTTTCGGGCGATCCGGGCGAACTCGAGGGCACTTTCCACCATCCCGTGGGGGGTATCCCCGTAACGGTTCATGATCCGGTCCGAGAGAGAACCGTGGTTCGTGCCGATCCGCAGGGCGAGCTTGCGCTCCTGCAGAATCTTCACCAGCGGGGTGAAGGTTTCCTCAATCCGGGCCAACTCCTCCCCGTACTGGTCGTCCGTGTACTCGCGCACGGCAAACTTCTTCTTGTCGGCAAAATTACCCGGGTTGATGCGGACCTTGTCGACCCACTGTGCGGCCTCCATCGCCGCATCTGGTTTGAAATGAATGTCCGCCACGATCGGGACATCACAACCGGCAGCGAGAAGCTCCTTCTTGATGTTCTGGAGGTTGGCAGCGTCCTTCACCGTCGGCGCGGTGATCCGGACGACCTGGCAGCCCACTTTGACGAGATCCAGCGTCTGCTTCACCGAAGCGGCCGTATCCATCGTGTCGCAGGTGATCATGCTCTGCACAACAATCGGGTTCGGCCCCCCGATACCCACCTTGCCTACCCTCACCTCCCGGGTGGGGCGGCGGGTGTAGCGAAAGGGACTGGCACAGTACCCGGTCATTTTTTCTCCGGGGCCGGGCGAAATATCGGCATTTCCGTCGATTCGGCAGGTTTGTCCATACGACGTTTGATTCTAAGGGAATCGTGGTAAGTGACCAAGAGGAAGAAACCGGCCAGCAGGATCACGAAAGCGGTCTGGATCCGCTCGACCGTTTTGGCCCGCAGTTGGCGTCGGCGCACGGCCTCGATCAAGGAAAAGAGAATATGGCCTCCGTCCAGCACCGGAATCGGCAGGAGGTTCAGCACGGCCAGATTCACGTTCAAGATCACGCTGAAATAAAGCACCAGCCGGGGGTCGGTCTGCAAAAGTGAAACCAGTCTTTCAAAAATCCCCAAAGGTCCGCTGAGATGTTGCAGGCCCACGTTGGAGGCCGGTGCCACCAGAGCCCGTAGAGTGCGGAAGACGAGTCCGGCGGCGGATCCCACCTGCTCTTGCGGCGTAGGGCGTGTGATCCGGATGTCGCTGGGCTTCCAGACCACCCCGATCATCCGGTCCTTTCGGTTGAGGGCCTGCTCTGGTCGCAAGGAGACCAAGCGGACCTCCCCTTGGGCGTTCTCAACCCCAAGGGCAAGCTCCTCCCGACCCGCCTCCACGGCAGCTTTCACCGCCGCTGGATTCCAGATGGCTTGGCCATCCAGAGTGACAAATTTATCTCCTGACTGAATTCCCGCCCGGGCGGCGGGGCCGCCTTCGATCACCTTATCCACCAAGGCCGGTTGGGCCGGATACATTTCAAAACCCAAGCGACGTAGGCCTTCCAATTCCTTGTCGGGCTCCGGACGAATTCTGGCCGTGACGATCTCTCGACCATCCCGGTCCAACTCCAGCAAGATTTCGTGATCGACCCCGAGGAGAATGCTTTCCACCACGGCCCCAGGACGGCCGGCCCAACGCTCCGGTCGCTGACCGTCAATCGCCAGGATCTTGTCCCCGGGAAGAATGCCCGCTCGGGCCGCCGGCGAATTGGGCTCCACCCACCCGATGGTGGTGGTGCGATACGTCATGTTGGTCGGTACGCCAAGAATCCAAACCCCCACGGCACAAACCACTCCCAAGCCCAAGCTGGCGAGCGGACCGGCCAAAGCGGTGATGATTTTAGCGCCAGGACTGGCCGGGGGCAGATCCTTGTGCTCTTCTGCCGCTTTGCCTTCGAGTCCTTCCGCCGGACTCATCTGTGGAAGCTGCACAAATCCTCCCAGCGGCAGGAGGTTCACCTGCCACTCCACTCCGTCGACCACCTTACCATAGATTTTGGGACCAAAGCCGATCGCGAACCGCTCCACCACCAGTCCCATTTTGCGGGCGGCCAAGAAATGCCCGAACTCGTGCGCCGCAACGGTCAGCCCGAAGAGAATCAGGGCCACCACCACTGTGCCGGCGATGGTCAACACCTCCCCCCAAGGCCCGGGCAGGATGGCCATCACTTGGCTGCTCCCAAAAGCTTGCGGGCCTCGGCCCGGGCCCAACCGTCGGCAGCGATAATCGCCGGCAGATCCGGCTCCGAAATGTTCTGGTGGGTGGTCATAACGCTTTCCACAAGTTCCCAGATCCTCGGGAAAGGAATTTTTTCGTCCAGAAAAGCTTCCACCGCCACCTCGTTGGCCGCGTTGAACACCCCAGGCAG
>JBEANM010000144.1:0-3428 GCA_041165425.1 Verrucomicrobiota bacterium | reverse complement strand
GGCTGACAGGCTGAGACGCAGGCGGGCGGATCCCTCCGGCACCGTCGGAGGGCGGATGGCGGCGACTTCGATGCCGCGGATGAAAAGAGAGTCTCGGGCCCGGACCGCTCCCTCGTTGCTTTTTACCCTCCACGGCTGGATGGGGCCATGGCGGGAGGCGGGGTGGAGGGAGGCGTGCAGAAGAATATTTCGATTTAATTTATCACGGAGCTGGTCGCCCTCCGCAGAGCTCAAGATTTGCAGGGCTTCGGCTGCAGCCGCCATCGCCGCAGGGGCTGGAGCGGTTCCAAAAAGAAAAGTACGGGCTTCGTTGAGAAAGTGGTCGATGAGCGCGGTGGAGGCCGCCACGAAGCCTCCCGAAGATCCTAAGGACTTGCCGAGGGTGCCCATCTGAATGTCGATGCGGTCGGCGCACCCGGATTTCGCCGCCCAACCGGAGCCTGCTGGGCCAATCACCCCATTGGCATGGGCCTCATCCAGTAAAAGCCATGCGCCGTACTTCTCTTTGAGCTGCACCAAGTTTTCCATTTCCAAATAATCGCCATCCATTGAGTGCAGGGATTCGGCAATCAGAAGAATCTTTCCCTCCCGATTCAGCTTTTGGGTCGAAAGCAAAGCCTCCTCCAGGCTGTTCGGGTGATTTCTGAGGAAGAGACGGACCCGGGCCCCGGATAGTTTGGCTCCGTCGAAAAGGCAGGCGTGAGCGTTGCGCTCCAGCAGGATGGTATCTTTGGGGCCGACGAGGGAGGGGATGACTCCGAGTGGGGTTTGATAGCCTGAGGAAAAGACGAGAGCGGCATCTGTGCCCTTCCACCTAGCCAACGCTTTTTCCAGGGAGGCGTGTTCCCGGCAGGATCCGGCGAGGTGACGAGCCGCCCGGGCACTGGTGCCGGAATCGTGGATGGCCCGGATCGCGGCTTCGGTCACGCGGGGGTGGCGGGAGAGCCCTAGGTAGTCGTTGTCGGCGAAGGAGAGCTGGCTGGAGAAAGAGTTCAGGGAACGCTGGGTGCCTTGGGCCTGACGTATCCGTTTTTTCTCCTCCGTCTTGGCAGTCAGGGAAGCCGACATCATGGTATCGTGCCGAGGCCTGCGGAAGGGGACGAGAGGAAATGCTAAAGCTGTTCTAGGCGATGGATCCGGCCCGCGACACAGCAGATCTCCGCAGGATCCGTGGAGTCGAGGATGGCCAAAGCGGGATCGGAAGATCCAGGTAACTTCCAGCCCACCCAGTCGGCGGCGGCACCCGGTTTCAGAACGCCCAAACGTCCCTCTTGCCCAAGCGCGCGGGCAGGAAGAGTGGTGACCATGTGCCAGAGGTCTTGCAACTGGATCTGGGGGTAGGTTTGGTGAAAGGCACGGATTTCCGCGCGAAGGTCGAGAGAGAGATTGTCCGAGCTGGCGGGGCTATCTGTCCCCAAGATCACCGGGATTCCATGACGCTGAAACCTTTCCAGCGGAAAGGGGTCGCGGCGAAACCAGCGGTGAGCCAAAGGGCAGTGGATCACAAAACAGCCGCGATTTCCGAAATCCGGCAGGGCGGCTTCCGGCATCTGGTTGCCATGAGCGAGAAGCGAGCCGGACGGGAGGGCAGCGATCCGGTCGGCGAGTTGGCCGGGCGTCCATGAGTCCGGCAAAAGGTTTCGAAGCGGACCTTGGCCGGTGCGGAAAAGCTCCTGTTCCTCGAAGGATTCTGCCCAGTGGGTGGTGAAGGGAAGATGGAACTCTGCCGCGAGGCGGGCGCATGTGCGGTAAAGATCAGACGAGGCGCTATAGGGAGCATGGGGGGAAATAGCTGCCTGCCAGGCACAGTTAGGATGGCGGGAGAGCCAGGCGGCCAGCCGATCGATCTGTTTGGCAGCCTGCGGGTCTCCGTGCAGGTCCATAAACTCAAGTGCCCACCAGACACGGGGGAGAGTGCCGGCTAGGCCGGCCAGGGCACCGGGATCGGAAAGGATGCTCAGGATCGTAGTGGTACCGGTCTCGGCGGCTGTGCGGGAAGAACCCACTAGGGAGGCGGTTCGGGCCGTGGCATGGAGCCCAGGGAGAAGTTGAAGGATTTGTCGCAACCATTCGGCAAAAGGCAGGCCAGTGGGGATTTTTCCATGAAGCGGCGTGAGCTCGAGATGGGCGTGAAGGTTGATAAAGCCGGGCGCAAGGGTGATCCCTGGAAGTTCCAGAACTTCCTCCCCGGGGCGGGGCATCAGATCCGTGCCAGTTTCCTGAATGGTTTGGCCGGAGATGCGAAGGCGACCCGGGCGAAGGACACAGTCCGGCGCCGAAAGAAGGGCGTCGGCCAGGATGAGCATGGTTTTAGCGGCCGCTTCCGCCGCCCTTGGATTTAGCGAGGAGATCGTCCAAGGCAGGTTTCAGTGACCGGCGGAATTCCGATTCCATTCGGTCAATAAAAAGGACTCCCTGAAGGTGGTCCACCTCGTGTTGGATCGCCCGGGCGAGAAGCCCGCCAGCGGTCAGGGTCAGTTTGTTTCCCTCCAGATCCAGGTAGTCCATCTGGATCCGAAGACTGCGCCGAACGGCTCCCGAAAGTCCGGGAAAACTGAGGCAACCCTCGTCGGCATCCTCTTTCTTGCGGGTGAGGGTGAGCACGGGGTTGCAGAAAAAGAGGGGCATGAATTTTTTCCAGTCGACTGGTTTTCCTCCGACTTCCATGGCGGAGGGCCGTTTTTCCACTTTGCGGAGATCCACGACGGCCATTTGCAGGGAAATTCCCACCTGGGGAGCCGCGAGCCCAACGCCCTCGGCCTCGTGCATGGTGGCCTCCAGGGCGGCGGCCAGTTCGTGGAGCTTTGGATCCGGCGGGCGGACAGCGGTAGCCGGCTGGCGTAAAACCGGGTCGCCGTAGATCCGGATGGGGAGGACGGGGGCCTTTTTCAGGGGTTGGCGGTGGCGCTACCGATCTTGGAGGTGCGGACAGAGATGGGTACGCCGGCGTCCTCACACGCGTCGAAGAATTTGAAGAACACTGAAATCGGGGTGGTCTCGTCGAAGTTAAGAATCACATTTTTTACGCCCCGATCCTTGAGGGCTTTGGCCAGATCGGCCCGAAAGCTGTCGGATTTTGGATCGAGGTTCAGGGGCTGATCCCCAAGAAAAATCGGAAACTTGTCCGAATCGAAGATTTTGGCGTACTCATCCGCTTTGGAGGATTTCATGGTCAACTCGGGTGGAGCCTTGGCATCCTCGACCGTCTCGTTCCCTTTTTCCGATTTCGGCGGGGTGACGTCCACGTTGGCGACCTTCTTTTTGAAGGTAGTGGTGACGATAAAGAAGATCAGGAGCATGCAAAGAATATCGATCAACGGGATGACGTTGATCTCCACACGACGCCGGCGGGTGGGGTGGAATTTCATCGCGGGCGAACCCGGACAGGTGTCAGGCGGGCACTTCCTCGGTGTAGAGCTTCTTCAGCA
>JBEANM010000143.1:0-3436 GCA_041165425.1 Verrucomicrobiota bacterium | reverse complement strand
GAAGCTGGAGGCCTCGGCCTTCGCCGGAGTGAGCTACGCTTTCTTCAGTGCCGGGGCCACGCGGTCACGGGAGTTTGCGCCGGCCGCCTTGCAAGCCGGTGCGGTGGTCATCGACAACTCCTCCGCCTTCCGCATGGATCCCGGGGTGCCCCTGGTGGTTCCGGAAGTGAACGGCGAGGTTCTGCGGCAGCACCCAAAGTTGATCGCCAATCCAAACTGCTCGGCGGCGATCCTGGCGGTGGCCCTGGCGCCTCTGCATCGGGCGGCCGGTTTGGAAAGTGTGGTGGTGGCGACGTACCAATCGGCGAGCGGGGCGGGCGCCAAAGCCATGGCCGAGTTGGAAACACAGGTGAAGGACCATGCCGCGGGCAAGCAGCCCAAAGCGGAGGTTTTTCCGCATGTGCTGGCCTTCAATCTTTTCTCCCACAACAGTCCGGTGGCCGCGAACGGCTATAACGAGGAGGAGAACAAAATGGTGGAGGAGACCCGGAAGATTTTCGGGTTACCGGGCCTCCGGATGGTGCCGACCTGTGTGCGGGTGCCCGTGCCGCGGGCTCATTCCGAGGCGGTGGTGGCCCGCTTCGCAAAGCCGCTTTCTGTCAAAGAGGCCAAGGCTCTCCTGGCAAAAGCGGAGGGGGTACGGGTGGTGGATGAGCCGGAAAAGAACCTCTTCCCCATGCCCCAGCACGCCTCCGGCGAACTGGATGTTTTGGTGGGCCGGATCCGCGAAGTGCCGGGGGATCCCCACTCCCTGGCTTTTTTCGTCAGCGGCGATCAGCTCTTAAAGGGGGCGGCCTGGAATGCGGTGCAAATTGCTGAACGACTGATCAGCTCAAGAGCTTAATTCATCTACTCTTCGTTTACGTTTGCCATTACGTTTACGAGGGGTTGGGGAGACGTTTCTTTTTCCTAAACGTAAATATAAACGTCAACGACCGCCTAAAGAGCCGGCCTTTGAGTTATGAAGCTGGCTAACGCGCGCCGCCCATGCCGGGGATGGCACCGCCGCCTTCCCAGGAGGCCGGCTTGTTCCACGGTAGGGTATTTACGCTTTGATCATCCTTTGGGGTGCCGTCCGGATTGGTGCCGCTGCCGCTGGAAGCGCAGGAGGCCAGGGCGAGAGGGAGAAGAGGAAGGAGAAGGAGGGGAAACGATTTCCTGATCATGGACAATCAATACACCACCTGATCGCCCACTTCAATCGCGGTAGCCGGGGTTCCGGGTAGGACATCAGCCACCGACGTCTGGGCATCCACCGTGACGGTCTTGAGTCTGCCAATCATCTTTTCCCCGCGATAGATCACCATGGTCAGGCCTTCCACCAGCTGATCGTTTTTACCGAGGTCAAGAATCACGAAATTCCAGGTGGGGTTGACCGCCAAAATCCGGCCGGAGAGAGACGTGGTTTTTTTGCTGCCCGGCGTGATCATTTCGATTTGTTCGCGAAGTTTTTTCAGTTCTGCGTCCGTTTTGTCCTTCGCCGTGGAGAGCATCTTCATTTCGCCTTCGGAAACCTTAATCTTCTCCGACAGATCGCTGATCTCCTGATAAAGCTCGGCTGGTTTGCGCCCTTTCAGCTCGTCGTTGTAGGCCTGAAGCTGTTCCGCCGTGACCTTCAGCTTCGAGTTGGTGGATTCGAGATCTGTTTTTGTCGTCTCCAGGTCCTTGGAGAGTTTGTCGGCTTGGAGGCTTAGCTCCTGATTTTTGGCTTTCTGCTCCGTCAGTGTGTCCTCGGTGGTTTTTAAGGTGCCCTTGGTGCTGGTCAGATCGTCGTTCGTGGCGTTCCACTTGTCCCCCGTCTGGCTGATGGTGGCGGCGGGCTGGGAGGTATCGGTCATGAAATCACCGGTATATTGGAGACCCAAGGCAGGGAATTTTCCTCCGCGGAGGGACTCCTCCGCGGCACGGAGTTGGTTGGCAAACTGGGTTTTGGTTCCGCTGACCATAAAGGCCAACACGGCTGTCGCCATGGAGAGGGCAACCGAGCCCCCCAAACTGATTTTTCCGGCAATCGTCATAATTTGGCCCAGAGCGCAGTTTCTCCACCCCCTCCTGATTCCCAAGGGCTTTTGATTTTTTTATTCGAGACTTATTGGCGGGACTGCGAATTCATGTGAGTTTCTTTCGACGGTAATTCTCAAGGGATTCCGAAACCTCCTGTCCGGCCATCCGGAGCTCGTCCTGCAGCCAGTCCGGGCTGAAACCATATGCCCCAAACGATTCCACCGCAGTGATTTCTGCATGATCTGCGGTCACCACCCCAATCTCCCCTTTGCCGGCGTGCGCTTGGACGATTTTCTCGATAATGCTGTCTGCCGTTTGGTCGAGCGGGGCGTACAGCACCGCCAAGGAGTCCTTAGGAGTTTCTTCCTTCCCGCCCCCCCGGCCGTCAAAGACCAGGGTGACCCGCCAGCGGTCGGAATCGTGCAGGGCGGAGAGTTGCCGGATCAGTTCCCGGCGGGCGTTGGCGGGCTGACGAAGATGCAGGGAGCGAAGTGCCGGCCAAGAGTGGATGACGCTGTGGCCGTCCACCAGAAGATAGCGGGGCGCGGCATCCGGGAAGGGCCGCGCGGCGGGGCTCATCCCGCGGACTTGGGGGCAGCACCCGTCTTTTTGGTTTCCTTCTTCCGCTTCCAATAGCGGAGGCGGCGGCGCTTCTTGATCGCCTTATTGTACTGCTTGCCCATGGGGTCAAAGAGTGAGGGAACAGGTAGCGAGGGTCAAGGTTGAGCTTCGTTCATGTTTACGATTACGTTGATGAAGATCGGAAGTTCGTAATCATATTCTTGGGTAGGCCACTTCTATCAAATGTGGCCTACCTGGCTTTGGACCTTCTAGTGACTCAACTAGATAAATGCCGCTGAAGCGGAGGTTGATTTCCCGTCCAAAAAGCACAGGCTGAAACCATGCGTTGGGCGATTCTTTTGATCGTGGGGGCGGCGTTGTTCCGCTGTCTGCGGCCTTGGGTGGGGGGACCGGAAAACTTTGCCCCGCTGGCCGCCTTGGCCCTGTGTGGGGCGGCCTATTTTCAAAAGCCATGGAACTGGGCCGGTCCCTTGCTCGTCCTCCTGATTTCCGATGCGATGTTGAATCACCACTACGGACAGACTCTGCTCACGGTGAGCACCGTGGCGGCGGCCGGCTCCTATCTTCTCATTGCCGAACTTGGGCGTGCGGTCGCCTCGCGGCCTTCCTGGGGTACGTGGCTCGGTGGGGCGCTGGCCTCCTCGTTGATTTTCTATCTCCTCACGAACTCGGTTTCATGGGGAACCAATCTGGCCTACGACAAGACTCCGGCGGGGTGGTGGCAGGCCATGACCCTGGGTTTGCCCGGATTTCCGCCGACCTGGACTTTCCTGCGCGCCTCGGTGATTTCCGACCTGCTGTTCACGGCCCTGTTTGTGGTCGGGATTGAGTGGTCCGCCCGGCGGCACCC
>JBEANM010000142.1:0-3440 GCA_041165425.1 Verrucomicrobiota bacterium | reverse complement strand
AAGTCAGCCAGAGGATCAGTCACCATAAAATCTCCTTACCAGCTGGCCTTGGTGACGCCGGGAATTTCCCCGCGCAGGGCCATCTCCCGGAATTGAATGCGGCTGATCCCGAAACGACCGATGAAAGAACGCCGGCGTCCCGTGATCGAGCACCGGTTGTACTTCCGGCTCGAAAACTTCGCCTTTGCCTTCTGCTTAAGCCGCCAGCACTTCTTGGCCATTGTTTTTCTCCTTGGAAGCCGCCTTGGCGGCGTCCGGCGCGTGGGACCGCTCGATGAACGGCATGCCCATGCGCAACAGCATCTCCCGGGTCTCTTCCCGATCTTTGCCGGTGGTGACGAAGGTGACATCGAAACCCAAGTTTCGCTTCACTTTGTCGAGTTCGATTTCAGGGAAAATGGTGTGATCTTTCACGCCGAGGGTATATGCTCCCCGCCCGTCAAAACCACCGTTCGGCACGCCGCGAAAATCCCGAATCCTAGGCAACGCCATGCGGGTGAAGCGCAGGAGAAACTCATACATCCGCTTGCCGCGCAGCGTCACCTTGCAACCAATCTCCTGATGGAGACGAAGCTTGAAATTGGAGATGCTCTTTTTGGAACGGGTCTTGATCGGCTTTTGCCCGGCGATTAGCGTGAGGTCGTTCACCGCATCTTCCAAGGCGGCTTTGACATCTTGGGCAGAGCCCATGGAGCAGTTCACCACAATCTTCTCCAGCTTGGGCACTTGGTGAATGTTTTGGTAGTTGCGCCCCTTCATCATCGCGGGCACCACATCCTTTAGATAAAGATTTTTTAAATCGCACTCCATGGCTTATTTCTTGCCCTTGGCAGGCTTCTCCTTGGTCTTTTTATCATCCCGCTTCCCAGCCGCCGGGCGATTCAGGAGCCGGACATTAGAGATGTGAATGGTGCCCTCTCGCTCCACCACTCCGCCCTTGGGATTGTCTTGCGTCGGCCGGACGTGCCGTTTGATGAGGTTCACGCCTTCAATCAGGATGCGGTGAGCATCCGTCTTCACTTCAAGTATCTTCCCCTTCCGGCCGCGATTCGCCCCGGTGATCACCTCGACCTCATCCCCTTTATGCACGTGGAATTTGCTCATGTCGGAATCCTTAGATGACCTCCGGCGCCAGCGAGATGATCTTCATGAAATTCTTTTCGCGCAGCTCTCGGGCCACAGGACCAAATATACGGGTGCCCCGGGGATTGGAATCCTTGTCAATGATCACCGCGGCGTTGCTGTCAAAGCGGAGATAGGAGCCGTCGGCGCGACGCACCGGAAACTTGGTGCGCACCACCACGGCTCGGACAACTTCACTCTTTTTGACCGTGCCGTCCGGAGCGGCTTCTTTCACGTTGGCGGTGATAATGTCTCCTACCCGGGCCACCAGGGTTTTGCGACCAATCACCCCGATCATCGTGGCCTTCCGGGCCCCAGTGTTGTCAGCGATATCGAGCCAGGAACGAATCTGGATCATACATTCGCTCCGACAGGGGCTTCGGCTTGGGTGATCACTTCCACCAACTTCCAGCGTTTTAACTTACTGAGAGGACGGCATTCCGCGATGCGGACGGTGTCTCCCTGCTTTGCCTTCTTTTCGCCATCGTGGGCATAAAACTTTTTCCGGAACTTTACGATCTTTTTGAACTGGGGATGCGGGACGCGGCGCTCCACCTGCACGACAATGGTTTTGTCCATTTTGGCGGAAATCACCTCCCCAATGCGCTCCTTGGTCACGGTTTTCTTGGTCGAGTCGTTCATTTCTTCCCCTTGGACGCGGCCGCCAGCTTGACCTCGGTCTTGGCTGTTTCGATCCGGGCCAGCGTGCGGCGGATCTCGCGGAGCCGGTTCGGCTTCTCGAGTTGACCCGTCTGTTGCTGGACGCGCAGTTGGAACCGCTCCCGGCGGAGTTCCTCCGCCTTACGGCCCAAATCGGCCTCTTTGAGGCCCCGGATCTCTTCAATTTTCAAAATACCAGTTTCCTTTCGCGGGTGACGAAACGGTTCCTCATCGGCAACTTACTGGCTGCCAAACGGAAACATTCCTTCGCATCGACTTCCGCCAAACCGTCGAGCTCAAAGATAATAGTCCCAGGTTTGATTACGGCCACCCAAAATTCAGGCTGCCCTTTTCCTTTTCCCATCCGGGTTTCCGGCGGACGGCTCGTCACGGATTTGTCTGGAAAGACCCGGATCCACAATTTGCCACGGCGGTTCATATTCCGGGTTAAAGCCACCCGGGCGGCTTCGATCTGGATATTGGTCAGCCAGCAGCGCTCGAGGGACTGAAGCCCGTAGGAACCGAACGCCAGATGGATGTTACGGGAGGCAAAACCCTTGCGGCTTCCACGCTGGGTCTTCCGAAACTTAACGCGTTTGGGCAGTAAAGGCATGGCTTAGCTCCCCTCGCCTTGGCAGATCCAAACCTTCACGCCGATCTTACCCGCCACGGTGTGGGCTTCGGCAAATCCGTAGTCGATGTTGGCCCGCAGGGTGTGCAGCGGAACCTTCCCCTCGTGATATTGCTCGGAGCGGGCAATTTCGCCCCCTCCCAGACGCCCACCCACCCGAATTTTGACCCCGGCGGCTCCAAAATCGAGGGATGTCTGCATCGCCTTTTTGACCGCGCGACGGAAAGATACTCGCCGCTCAAGCTGCAGAGCGATGTTCTCTGCCACCAGTTGGGCATCCAGCTCCGGATTCTTGATTTCTTTTACGTCGATCAAAACTTCGCGGTCGGGCGTCAGGGCTTGGGTCTCTTCGCGGAGTTTGTCCAGCTCACTGGCCTTACGCCCAATGACCAGTCCGGGACGGGCAGTATGCAGAGTCACCCGCACGCGGTTGGAGGCGCGCTCGATCACCACTTTGGAGATCGCGGCACTTTCCAGGCGCTTTTTGATAAAGTTACGGATCTGGTAGTCCTCATGCAGGAATACCGGGAAATTCTTTTTGTCGGCATACCAGATCGAGCGCCAGTTGCGCTGAACCGGAAGCCGGAACCCGATGGGGTTGGTCTTTTGGCCCATGACGATTTATTCCTTTGCCGCGGCCTTAGCCTTGGCGGGTTTCTTTTCCTTTTTTCCCTTGGGTGTAACTTCCTCGGCGGAGGCTTCTTTGAGGGTAATCCGGATGTGGCTGGTTCGTTTCCGGATCGGGCCGGCGCTACCGCGGGCCTTGGGTTGGAAGCGGTGGAAAGTAGGCCCCTCTCCCACC
Source organism: Verrucomicrobiota bacterium (assembly GCA_041165425.1). GTDB lineage: Bacteria > Verrucomicrobiota > Verrucomicrobiia > Methylacidiphilales > Verrucolacustridaceae > Verrucolacustris. Next base: position 225 of record JBEANM010000142.1, on the reverse strand, counting down.
ATCACCTCGTGTACCACAAGCTTTTCGGCCGGAATGGAAAGCTGACTTTCGGCATTGGCCACGGCGGATCGCAGGGTCTGCACCAGCAGACGGGCCGATTTCTGGGGCGCAAAGCGGAGGCGGGCATCCGCCTCATGCGCCGGAAGTCCACGCAGGCAGCGGGCAATATCCCGGATTTTAAACGCCGACATACGGGCGTATTTCATCTCGGCACGGGCGGTACGG
>JBEANM010000141.1:0-3679 GCA_041165425.1 Verrucomicrobiota bacterium | reverse complement strand
CCCACGACCTGTTTGTCGGCGTCCACGAGGTACCACTTCCTCGCGACATCCTTGGCCTTAGCGGAAATCGTTCTCATCGAACTGAAAAGCCTAAAAAAACCAGCCCGCTCCGTCAACCGAGAACTGCGCTCCAGCTACCCTTAAACGTAAACCTAAACATAAACGAATTATCCACCCTCCGTGCGTCCGGTCTCTTGCTCCTTGGTTGCCAGCCCTTAACCTTCCGCTTCAATGTCCTACCTCGTCCTCGCCCGGAAATATCGCCCCCGCACCTTCGCGGAACTCGTCGGCCAGGAACACGTTGTCAAAACCCTCTCCAACGCCATCGCCGAGGGTCGCCTTGCCCACGCCTTCCTCTTTGTCGGCCCCCGCGGGATCGGCAAAACCTCCACCGCGCGCATCCTCGCCAAGGCCCTCAACTGCTCCAAGGGCCCGCGCATCGATTTCGACCCCGACGAGGACATCTGCAAGGAGATCGCCGAGGGCCGCAGTCTGGATGTCCTGGAGATCGACGGCGCCTCCAACCGCGGCATCAACGAGATCAAGGACCTCCGCGAAAGCGTCCCCTACGCCCCCGCCCGCGGAAAATTCAAAATCTACATCATCGACGAGGTCCACATGCTCACCGGCGAGGCCTTCAATGCCCTCCTCAAAACCCTCGAGGAGCCGCCGGCCCACGTGAAGTTCATCTTCGCCACCACCGAGGTCCAGAAACTCCCGGCCACTATCCTCTCCCGCTGCCAGCGGTTCGACCTCCGCCGCATTCCTGATCCCGTCGTCGCCGCCCATCTCCGCAAGATTGCCGACGCCGAGAAGATCAAGATCACCGACGAGGCCCTCGTTCTCATCGCCCGTCAGGCCGAGGGCGGGCTGCGCGACGCCGAATCCGCGCTCGAACAGCTCGTCAGCTTCGCCGGTAAATCCATCACCCTCGACCACGTCCTGGAAGTCTTCGGCCTCGCCGGCCCTATCGAGACCCGCGCCCTTGCCTCCGCCATCCTCGCCGCTGACAGCCAGGCCGCCCTCGCCAAGATTCACGAATTCAAAGCCCGCCACCGCGACCCGCTCCGCGTCGCCCACGACCTCGCCCGCCACTTCCGTAACCTGCTGCTTCTTCAGATCGCCCCCACCGAGGCCGAGGCGGAGCTCGGCAAAGCCGAAAAACAGGCGCTACAGACTCTCGGCGACCCTCCCGACAAGGCCCATCTCCTCTCCCTGCTCGAACAGCTCCTCGAATCCGAGGGTCAACTTCGCTACTCCCTTGCCAAGGACGTGGCTCTGGAAATCCTTGTCCTCCGCCTTTGCGAGCAGCGCGAGCGCATCAGCCTGGAGGCGATCCTGAAAAAACTGGCCGTGCCCGGCGCCGAGACTCGCGCCGAAGCCGCGGCCTCACGCCCGGCTCCCGCGCCTGTTTCCGCTCCCAAACCCGCCGCCGTCCCGGCCCCCTCCGCTGCCCGCACACCCTTTGCCAAGGGTCCAGCCCCCGCTCCTGCCTCCTCCTCCACCACCTCCAGCAAAGAGACCTTCCTCAACGATCCCGCCATCAAGGCCGCGTTGAAGGAGTTCGACGCCCGGATCGTCGACCAAGGCTGATCCGGCCCGCTCCGGATGGCCGACTACCCTCCCGCCGCCCTCCGCCTCGTCGCCGCCCTGCGCAAACTGCCTGGCATCGGCCCCCGCTCCGCCGAACGTCTTGCCCTCCACCTGCTCTCGGCCCCGCTGGGCGCCTCGGAGGACCTCGCCCACGCGGTGAAGGAAGCCAAGGCGCAGGTGAAGCCCTGCCCGGAGTGTGGTTTCTTTAGCGAGGACGACCTCTGCGAAATTTGTCGGGATAAAAACCGGGATACCTCTCTCCTTTGTGTCGTCGAACATGCGCCCGATGTTTTGAACTTTGAGCGTTCCGGTGCCTTCAAGGGCAAGTATCACGTCCTGGGCGGACTGCTCTCGCCTTTGGACGGGATCGGTCCGGAGGAGCTGAAAATTCCGGGTCTCCTCAAGCGGACGAAGCAGAACAAGGTGACCGAGGTCATCCTCGGCTTCGGCACGGATGCCCGGGGCGAAACTACGGCTCTATTTCTGGCCAAAGAGCTCTCCGCCCTCGGCGTGAAGATCACCCGCCTCGCCACCGGCGTCGCCGCGGGCTCCGGCCTCGAATTCGTCGACTCCATCACCCTCGGGCAAGCCCTTTCTCACCGCCGCGAGCTGTAACTTGGGTACGGATGCGTGTCCCCACGCGTCCTAGGACGGCTGAGGACAGCCGTCCGCACCCTCACTTCAAAGGTTAAGATTTATCGCCCGGTAGGGCTCGTCCTCCGGACGAGCCATGCGAGTAATTCAAAACTTGCGATCTACCATCATGGTCGGATGGGACATCCGACCCTACCGGTCATCCACCTAACCCCGCCTTAAACTTCCTTCCTCATCCTCCGCAACGCTAAAAGACCCACAATCCCAAGACCCAACAGCGAAACAGCCGAAGGTTCCGGAACGGCACTGTTGGCCTCAAAATTATCGATCAACGGCCGAATATTGCTGGTGGAGGAAAATGTTACGCTCGTAATCGGAACCGTGCTGACCAGACCGATAAACCGAACCCCGGATGCGTGGGCGACAAAATCGTGAAAATCTCCCGCGGAGGTGGTGATTCGTCCCGGGCGGTTGTCGCTGAAAAGGGTGCCGATATCAAAACCGAAAGAGCCAACCGCGTTGTCAAAATTCACCAATAAGGTCACTCCGGAAAGGGCCTGCATGGTTACCGCCGTGGTATTGTCGACACTTCCGGACGCATAAAACGGGGATTTATCGATCAGGGGGGCATACCAACTCCCTTGGGGAGTCAGGGTGAATGGCCCTACATCAACCGGAGCCGTCGCCGCCACATCGCTGCTGTAGTTGTTGAAATCAACAAAAAAGGCTTGGCTGCCACCCGCCGCAACCCTCCAAGCATTACGGTCGCTGTAGATCGTGATGGCACCCTGGGTGAACTCAAGGGACAGGAATACGAAAAAGATAACTATTCCCATCACCTTCATGGTATTAGCTTGGTACAGCTCTGTTTATTTGCAATGGGTATTTATCACGTTGATTTGCAGAGGTTTATCTAATCGAAAGGGGTCGTTCACACAAAATCCAATTCTATCTCAAGGCCGATCGCACTCGCCCGCGGATGGTTTCTTTTGAATAATTACTCTTCGTGGACCTGAACAAGCTCACCGAAAACGCCCAGAAGGCCGTCGCCTCGGCCCAAACCCAAGCCGCCAAGCAGGGTCATCAGGCCGTTGAGGTCGAGCACCTCCTCCACTCCCTCGCCACCCAGGAGGACGGCCTCATCCCCCGCCTTCTGGAAAAACTCGGTGCCCAACCGTCCAAATTCACCGATCGGCTCGAATCTGAAATCGCCCGCCTACCCAAGGTCTCCGGCCCCGGCTCGGCCGGCGGCGGCGTTTATGTCACTCCGCGCCTTCAGGCCCTCCTCGGCCGCGCGGCCGAAGCGGCCGAAAAGCTCAAGGACGAATACCTCAGCGTCGAACACCTCCTGCTCGCCGCTTTGGGCGAGGAGTCCCATACCGGCGCCGCCAAGGTCCTCAAGGAGTTCGGCATTACCAAAGACAAACTTCTCGCCGCCCTCCAGACCGTTCGCGGCGGCCAGCGCGTCACCTCCGCCAATCCGGAAGCCACC
>JBEANM010000140.1:0-3833 GCA_041165425.1 Verrucomicrobiota bacterium | reverse complement strand
TTTTCATAGTGTTCCCGGGCCAGACGGGTACACGCCTCGTAGGGATCGGGCGTGGGAACTGCCGCTTGGGCGGGAAGGGCTTCGGCCGTCTGCATCATCGTATTTTGGCAAAAAGGCGTAAAAAGGGCGAGAAAGGATCCGAGGCTTGGAGACTGATTTCGGAAGGTTGAACCTGTCGTTTATGTTTACGTTTAGGTTTACGAGAGGTTGAATTTTGCAGTTCCTAGGGCCAGACGGTTTCGTAAAGGTAATCGTAAATGTAAACGAAGAGTTCCCAGTCTTGGCTTGTCACCCCGAAGTCTCATTATACAAATGTGTAATGAGCTCCGCCGACCGAATTTTGAAGTTTCTGCGGAGCTACACGGACCGGGCGGTGAGCTACTTCCTCGACAAGCTGGAGAAGGCCCGGCGGATCGTTCGCCGGGGCCGTTCCCGCGGAATTTTCATAACCGGGGCCTCCGTTTCCCGGCCCGAGCCGGAAACAGCCGCGTGTTTGCCTTTCTTTTCCGCCATCCCGGCGGGGCGGGCGGACTGGGCGGAGGCGGAACCGGACCGGCAGGTGGCGATGGAGCCGGGCCTGTTCGGTCTGCGCTCTCCGGATCGTGCCTTTGTGGTGAAGGTGAGGGGTCGCAGCATGGAGGGGGCCGGCATCCGGGACGGGGATCTGGCAGTGTTGGAAAAGAAGGAGCCGAGGGAGGGGGATGTGGTGGCGGCCCTGGTGGATGGAGAGGTCACCTTGAAGCGGTTAGTGACGGAGCGAAAGGGGTGGTTTTTAAAGTCGGAAAACCCCGAATACCCCGATTTGACCCCCCGGCGGGATCTGCAGGTGCAAGGGGTATTGGTGGGGCTGGTTCGGCGGTGGAAAAGCTGAACAACTTTTAGGAAAATTCTGGCCGACAAGGGGTTCCCGAGGCCACGATCAAGGATGCGTTACCTCTCGGGGATTCAGCCGACCGGCCGGCTGCATCTGGGCAACTATTTCGGTATGATCCGGCCCGCCGTCGAGCTTCAGGCGAAGGGCGAGGCCTACTATTTCCTAGCGGATTACCATGCCCTGACGGGGGCGGCCTCGCCGGGTCAACTCCCCGGCTTGGTGCAGGAGACCTTTCTGGACCTTTTGGGATGTGGGGTGGATCCGGACAAGGCGGTGGTGTTCCGGCAGAGCGCGGTGCCCGAGGTGCATGAGCTGGCCTGGTACCTTTCCACGGTGACGCCGATGGGGCTATTGGAGCGGTGCCACAGCTACAAGGATAAGGTGGCGAAGGGGATTTCGCCTTCGCACGGTCTCTTTGCCTATCCGGTGCTGATGGCGGCGGACATTTTGCTGTATGACGCGGACCGTGTGCCGGTGGGTCAGGACCAGAAGCAGCACCTGGAAGTGGCGCGGGATGTGGCGGGGAAGTTCAACGACAAGTTCGGCCCGGTGTTCAAACTGCCGGAGTCGATCATCCGGGAGGAGGCGGGGGTGGTGCCGGGAGTGGATGGGCAGAAGATGAGCAAGTCCTACAATAACACGCTGGAGATTTTTGCGCCGGAGAAGGAGCTGCGGAAGGCGGTCATGGGGATCAAAACCGACTCGACCCCCGTGGAGGCGCCGAAAGCGGTGGAGGGCAGCACGCTGTGGGGGTTGGCGCGGCTGATGGGCACGGAGGGGGAGCGGGCGGAGTTTCGGGCGAAAATGGAAAAAGGTGGAACGGGGTATGGGGATTTGAAAAAGATGCTGGCGGACATGGTGCTGCAGGAGTTTGCCGCGTTGCGGAAGCGGCGGGAGGAGCTGGCCGCGGATCCGAAGAAGATAGCCCGCTGGATGGAGGAGGGTGCGGCCAAAGCGCGAAAAACCGCCGAGGGCGTGTTGGCGCGGGTGCGGGCGGCCGTGGGAACAAAGTCATGAACCCGATGCTGGAAATTCCCTCAAACGAAAACCTGCGGGTGGAGTTGAGTGCCTTCACAGGGCCGCTCGACCTGCTCCTGCACCTGATCAAGGAGCAGGAGATGGACATCTACGATATCCGGCTGGAGAAACTGACCGAGCAGTACCTCGCCCGGCTGGACAAGATGAAGGAGGAGAATCTGGCGATTGCGGGTGAGTTTTTGGTGATGGCGGCGACGCTGCTCTATCTGAAAAGCCGGACGTTGCTGCCCGTGCAGGACCGTCCGCCGGAAGAGGTGGAGGAGGAGGATCCGAAGTGGGAGTTGATCCGGCAGCTGATCGAGTACCGGAAGTTCAAGGAGGCGGCCGGGCAACTAGGGGACCGGGAGGCCCTGCATTCAAAGATTTTTGGTCGGACCCCGGAGCGGGTGGCCGCTCCCACGGGGCCGCAGGGGCCGGGGAATGTCTCGATGTTCGATCTGGTCTGGGCTTTTCAGAAGGTGCTGCGCGGGGTGGAGGAGCGGGCCCGGACCGGACGGTTCGTGGAGGAGGAGTTTACCGTTGGTCAGAAGATCGAGTTTCTCTTGGACCGGGTGCCGGTGGGGGAAGAGGTGCCCTTTGAGGATCTTTTCCGTTCGATGTCCTCCCGTGGGGAGGTGGTGGTGACCTTTTTGGCGTTGCTGGAGCTGATCCGGCTCCGGCAACTCATGGCTCGGCAGGAAGGGCCCATTCAACCGATTTATATCCAGCGGGTGCCGGAGGGGCTGGCTTCGGCCCCAGCGACGCTGGAAACCGAAGGGGATGGGACTGGCCAACCGACCGGCGAATCCCCAGCGTAGGAGGCTAAACTATGGAGTGGGCAAGAGTTCTGGAAGCACTGCTGTTCGCGGCCACCGAGCCGTTGGAACCCAAGCGGCTGGCCACCCTGCTCCGCGAGGGGCCCGAGGGTGGGCAGGGATTTCCAGACGTGCAGGAGTCCGAAGTGCGGGAAGAATTGGCCAAATTGACAGAGGCGTTGCCGGCGCGGGGACTGATCCTGCGGGAAGTGGCCGGCGGGTTCCGGATCGGCACGGCCCCGGAGCTTTCCGGCTGGGTGGCGAAGCTGAAAGGGGTGGTGCGGCCGCCGCGGCTGAGTCCGCCGGCCCTGGAAACCATGGCGGTGATCGCCTATCGACAACCCATTTCCCGGGCGGAAGTGGAGGCGGTGCGCGGCGTGGACTGCAGCGGCACGCTCGACACCCTGGTGGAGCGGGGAGTGGCCAAGATTGTGGGCCGGAGCGATGCGCCCGGGCGGCCGATCCTGTATGGGACCACCCCGCTGTTTTTGGAGCATTTCGGTCTGAGGGACTTGGAGGAGTTGCCAAACTCGGAAGAGTTGCGGCGCGTGAAATTACCGGCCCCGGCCGATCCGACGGGACCCAAACAGGAGGAGCTAATCCATGAAGTTGGCGAGCCTGCGGCACAAGATTGATCTGCTGGATGACCAGCTGGTCCGGCTGCTCGCGGAGCGGACCCGGGTGGCCCGGGAAATTGGCCGGCTGAAGCGGCAGGACGGGTTTTCCGTGCTGGCCCCGGCGCGTGAGGTCAGCCTGCTCCGCCGGTTGGAGGCCAAGGCCGGGCGTGGTTTGGACCGGCGGGCTCTATATTCGATTTATCGGGAAATTCTTTCCAGTGCCCGCGAGGTGCAGGGCGGAGTCCGCATCGCCTTTCTGGGGCCGGAATCCTCCTACTGCCATCAGGCGGCGAAGGCCCGATTTGGCTCCTCCTCTCATCTGGTTCCATGCGTGACGATCGGGGAAATCTTTTCCGCGGTAGACCGGGGTGAGGTGGATGCCGGCGTGGTGCCGGCAGAGAATTCGGGGGAGGGCTCGGTGGGGGCGACGCAAGATGCGCTGCTCGACACCGGTGCGTGGATTTGTGGGGAGATTTATCTGCCGGTGCGGCACGCCTTGTTGAGCCGATC
>JBEANM010000139.1:0-3498 GCA_041165425.1 Verrucomicrobiota bacterium | reverse complement strand
CCCGGCAAGCACCCCCCCGCCCTCCAACTAGTTTTTAGCTCCTCCGGTGACGACTGGCACCCAGCTCGGTGCCCAGCGCGGTCTGGCCTGCCGACCGGGCCCAACCCGTCAATTTCCAAAGAAGCACCAAAGCAACGGCTCCCAGCAGGCATTTCAGCCCTTGCAAAAACTGCGCGGAATAAAGGCTCCGTTTTTGGGACCCAAGCACGGAACGCCGCTCCTGTTCGAGCCGGGCTTCCGAAGCCTTCACCTCATCGTTCAGGGTTTTTAAAAATCCCGGCAAATCCACCGGCTGTTTTTTTGCGTTGGCCCGATTATAGCGTTCCACCATGGCCTGCTGCTCTTCCGGACTGAGATTCAGGGTGGTGTCCCGGACCGCGCGGACTTTCTTCACCTGCTCCTCGGCTTGGGCGGTCAGGTTGGCGGAGGAGTTCCGAAAGAGATTTTCCGCCGACCTCATGGTGAGTGGAATCAGCAAAAGGTACACAACGGCCAAGACGAGGGGCAAAAACGACAGAATACGCAGGAGCATGGCTTCCAGTTTTTGCCGAAGAAACCGCGGGTGACACAGCAGGAGCGAGAGACCAAGAAGCGCTAAAGGGATTCGGTCTGTCATGGCGGAGGCGAAGCGGAGTTCGGTCGCCGGATTCCGTAGCCTAAGATCGGATAAAGAGGAAAATGTCTCCAAAAGATAAAACGCCACCAGGAGGCCTCCCACGACACGGAAGATCCGGATTCCAAGAACCAGCGCTCGCTCGGCTGGCCCCATGCTAATTTCGGACTCAGAAACCGCCATGGCGGCAAATATGACCTTTTATCCTTAAGGAGACAAGAGGCTTCATTCCAAACTCGCATCCATGAATTCCGGCCTCCATTTTTAGGGGGTGCCCCGTCTAGTTTGGCTTTTACTCCTACCCCTTGCCTTGGTTGCTCATGGGGAACCCCCTTCAGATCCGGACGTTGCCGATGCCGGGTGGGCCCAAAAGGCGGTCTGGTATCAGATTTTTCCGGAGCGGTTTAGGAACGGGGACCCCAAGAACGACCCCACTGCAGCATACGCCCGGGTGCCGGACCATATCCGATCCAAATGGGGCATGATCCCTTGGACCAAAGAGTGGTATGCCCTGACGGACTGGGAGAAGGATTTGGCCGGCGATGTTTACGGCACCAACGCCCACCGCCGCTATGGAGGCGACTTCCAAGGGGTGATCGACCGACTGGACTATCTGAAAGACCTGGGGATTACCGCCCTTTACTTTAACCCAGTCTTTGCCGCCCCTTCCCTTCATAAATATGACGCCCTGGTCTTCCATCACATGGATCCATTTTTTGGGCCGGACCCTATCGCCGATCTGGAGTTGCTAAAAAAAACATCAGCCGATCCTGCTTCATGGACGTGGTCCGCTGCCGACAAGCAATTCTTGGAACTGGTCAAACAGGCCCACCAAAAAGGCATGAAAGTAATTATCGACGGTGTCTTCAATCACTCCTCCACGGGATTTTTTGCCTTCGAGGATATTCGCCAGAAACAGCAGGAGTCCCGCTACAAGGACTGGTTCACCATCTTGGCTTGGGACACACCGGGCTCCAAAGAGAGCAAAAAATTCGACTGGGCGGGTTGGGATGGCCACAAAAGCCTTCCCGAGTTTGCCGAGGTGACCGACGAGAAGGGCCATAAAAATCTACATCCCGAGGTGAAGGCCTACCTCTTCGCCATCACGAAGCGCTGGATGGATCCCAACGGGGACGGTGACCCGTCCGACGGGATCGATGGCTGGCGCTTGGACGTGGCGGAAAAGGTTGGAGATGGCTTCTGGGTGGAGTGGCACGAACTGGTCAAATCCATCAATCCCAACGCCTACACCACCGCAGAAATCTGGGGCGAGGCCTCCGCCTATTTGGAGCGCACAAAGTTTGATGCCGCCATGAACTATCACGCCTTTGCCATTCCCATCAAAGGCGGGCTGATCGACGGAACCCTGCCGGTCCGGGAGTTCGTCCGCACCATGGAAGACCGCCGCGCCAAATACTCTGAAGACCAGTTTGCCCGCATGATGAATCTTTTTGACTCCCATGACACCGACCGCTTTGCCTCCATGATTGTGAACCGGGACCGAACCTACTACAGTGGCGGAGATTCCTTTGCCTACGATGCCTCCATCTGGGCTGGTAGCACCGACAAACCCTACCTGGTCCGGAAGCCGGATGAGACTGACCGCAAGCTCCAGCGAATGATCGTCCTGTTTCAGATCGCCTATCCCGGGGCTCCTTATCTTTATTATGGCACCGAAGTCGGCATGTGGGGCGCCGACGATCCCGACAACCGGAAGCCCATGGCCTGGCAGGAGCTAAAATTCGAACCTCAAACCATCAGTCCAGCCAACCAACCCAAACGCAACGATGACATCAATTTCGACGGCCCCCTGCACTCCTACCATCGCGAGGCCATCGGGCTACGCCAAAAATACCCCAGCCTCCAAGGAGGGCGGTATCAGCTGATCGGAGCAGAAAACACCACCAAAATGTTTGCCTTCGCACGAACCGGCGCAGAAACCGTTATCGCCGTCTTCAATCGACATACCGACCCACAGACCTTCACCTTCCAATTCGGCACCACGGACGGCAGCGAAGCCCCCCCGCTCGAAGCGTTTTTTATTTCTTCCGGCACCACTTCAGACGCCACGGTAAAACAAGCCAAAGGCAAGGCATCCATCACTTTGCCCGGCCTCACCGGCGCCCTTTTCCGTCAGAAGTAAATCTTCGCCTGCTCTTATCCACTCCCGCTAGGCTGGCCGGATGCCTTGGAAAAAGTTTATTTGGACGCTTTTGGGCCTTGCGGCAGTAGTTTTGGCCGGCGCCCTCATCTGGGTTCGGCAAACGGCGACCCCGGTGCCTGGGCCTTCCTCTGTCGTCCCTACCCCATCGACTAGGTCGACCTCCTCCTCCCTTCCTGCCACGCATCCCAAGGATTGGCCCAAGCATGCGATTTGGTACCAGATTTTCCCGGAGCGATTTCGGAATGGTGACCCTAAGAACGACCCCACAGCGGAGTATTCCCGTGTCCCCGATCAGGTGCGCGCCAAGTGGAGGATCACCCCCTGGACCAAGGAGTGGTACGGCATGGACGAATGGGAAAAGGAGTTGGCGCCGGACGCCTACGGGACCATGCAACACCGCCGCTACGGCGGGGATTTCCAGGGAATCATGGACAAACTGGATTATCTTAGGGATCTCGGCGTCACCGCGATCTACCTCAACCCGATCTTCGAGTCCGCCTCCCTGCACAAATACGACGCCCGCTCCTATCACCATGCCGACCCTCACTTCGGGCCCGACCCTGAGGGTGACAAGGCCCTGATCGCCGGAGAAACCGCGGACCCTACCACCTGGAAATGGACCGCGGCGGATAAAATGTTCCTCGAATTGGTCCGCCAGGCCCACGCCCGCGGCATTCGCGTGATTCTCGACGGTGTCTTCAATCACTGCGCCACCGATTTC
>JBEANM010000138.1:0-4271 GCA_041165425.1 Verrucomicrobiota bacterium | reverse complement strand
AATCCTCCTCACTATTGTTCTCGTGTTTGCCAGCGAGCGTCTGAAACAACCTGCGAAAGGAAACTAACCCATGAAAACCCTCCGTAACCTCACCCTCCTTGTTCTGCCGTTACTTTTGGCGGCCTGTGGCGGCGCCAAGAAGGCCGAATCGTCCGGCACCTCGAACGAGGAGAAGAAACTGAATATCTTCTGCTGGGCGGAATACATCCCCCAGGCCGTCCTCGATGGCTTCACCAAGGAGGAGCTGATCGGCAAGCTCCTCGCGGGCGGCGGCAAGTATGACCTCATCCAGCCCAGTGAGTACGCCATCGAGGTTCTGATCAAAGACAATCAGCTGACTCCGCTCAACCAGGAAGCCCTCACGAACCTCGGCAATCTGGCCCCGGAGTTCCGCAGCATGGTGTTCGACCCCGGCAACAAATACTCCGTGCCCTACATGGCCGGTTTCGTCGGCATTTCTGTCAACACGGATAAGGTCAAAACCCCCATCAAGGGTTTCAGCGATGTCTTTGTGCCCGCGTTGAAAAACCGCATCGTTGTACTGGACGACTCCCGCGAAATCGTCAGCTGGGCGCTGGGCGAGTCCGGTCTCGGCATTAACGATGTCAGCCCCGAGAACTTGGCCAAGATCAAGCCCCTCCTCCAGAAATGGCTGCCGCTGGTGAAGGTCTACGACTCCGACAGTCCCAAGACTGCCCTCAAGAATGGCGATGTGGACATCGGTGTGGTCTGGAGCGGAGAGGCCGCCATTCTTTACAACGACGACAAGAAGTTCCAATTCATCCTGCCCGAAAAGGGAGCCCATCTTTTCGTGGACAGCATGGCGATCCCGAAGACCGCGGCGCATCCACAGAATGCCCACCTCTTCATCAATTACCTGCTTCGTCCGGAGGTCAGCAAGATGATCTCCGACGAATTTCCCTATTATAACCCTAACAGCGCCGCGCGTTCCCTCCTGAGCCCGGACCAGTTGGCCAATCCCGCCAGCTATCCTCCGGCCCAGGACGTCGCCCGGATGCAGACCTTTAAGGATATCGGCCAGCAGGCCGCGGCCGTGGACGAGATCGTCACCCAGATCAAGGCCGGCGGAAAATAAGTTCCCTTGGGCGGGGCGGCCTTTTCCGACGCAGCAGCCTCCCATCCGGCCTCCGCGAGGGCCGGGTGGAGGGCGTGGCTGTTACTCGCCCCTTTGCTGGTTTGGCTCGGCGTTTTTGTGGCTCTGCCCACCGGCCTGCTGATCCTGACCAGTTTTAGCCAGCGGGATTTCCTCGGCCGGGTGGTTTATGACTTCACTCTGGAAAACTACCTCCGCTGTTTCGACGCCACCTGGCTGACGATCTTCGGGAACTCCATCCTCTACGCCTTCCTCGCCACCGTCATCTGCGTGGTGGTGGGATACCCCGCCGCCTACACCATCGGTCGGGCCGCCCCGGCGATGCGCCGTCTTCTTCTCACGCTGGTGATGATTCCATTCTGGACCAGCTTCCTGATCCGAACCTATGCCTGGATCTCCATCCTCAGCGAACAGGGTCTGGCCAACAGCCTGCTTCTCTCCTCCCAAATTTTCACCCAGCCCCTGCCCATGATGTACACCCCGTTCTCCATCGTGCTGGGCCTGGTCTACAACTACCTGCCCTTCATGATCCTCCCGATTTATACGAGCGTGGAGAAGCTGGATAACTCCCTGGTCGAAGCGGCTTACGATCTTGGTGCCGGACCCGTGCGGGCCTTTTCGCGGGTCATCATTCCCCTGACCAAGCCGGGCATCGCCGCCGGAGCCCTCCTTGTTTTCGTACCCGCTATTGCCATGTACGCCATCACCACTCTCATGGGCGGCGGCTCCAATCCCACGATCGGCGAGGTCATCCAAAACCAGTTCACCAAAGCCCGCAACCAGCCCTTTGGGGCCGCTTTAGGTGTTTTACTGATGCTTCTCTTCCTTACCTCCTTCCTTATTTTAGGCCGGAAGAAGAAGGTGGCTCATACCGCTTAAATTAGAGCGAATGGCGGCTCCCAAGGCCCAAATTCTCCGCCATTCGACCCCCACAAAGCTCTTTCGTACTTTTAGATCTCTCTTCAGATCATCGGCTTAAGACTTTTCCAACGGCTTGCGCGGCGGCCTGACTTGCCGCCCTTAGACCACCTAACTACCTTCATCAGTGGGAGACCCCTTGGCGATAGCTCAGGGTTCCACCTAAAATACCTAAACATTTTACAATCAGGAGGTTGTGACCATGAAAAGCGCCCTAGTGCTTGGGACGGGAGGAGTCGGTTCGGTCATTGGTCAGCGCCTCCATACCTACGACTGTTTTAGCGAGGTTTACCTCGGCGACACGGACACCCAGTTCGCCGAAGCCCTCGCAGCCAAGACCGACAATAGCCGTTTCAAGATCGTCAAACTCAACGCCACGGACCCCGTCGGGTTGGCTGCCTTCCTCAAGGAGAAGAAAATCTTCATCACGGTCAACGCCTGCCCCAGCCAGGTGAACGACTCGGTCCTCACCGCCTGCGCCGAAGCCGGTTCCCACTACATCGACATGGCCTCGGACTGCTACGTCCCGCCCGGCGTCAAAAAGTACGGCAAAAGCTCCTTTGAAGCGGAGATCGAAAAATTCGGCGAAACTTTCCAGAAAAAGGACATCGCCGCCATCCTCTCCATGGGCATGGATCCGGGCGCCGTGAATATCTTCGCGCGTTGGGCCGTCGACCGGCTGGATATCGCCACCTCCATCCGCGTCCTCGACGCCGATAACGCCGAAATCCGCGGCTACCGCTTCGCCGTTCTCTTTAGCCCCGAGACCCTGTTCGAGGAACTCGGCGCCGTCCCCTACTACGTGAAGGATGGCCGTATCGTCTCCGGTAAACCGCTGGAGACCGAGGTGGAAGTCATCCGCTTCCCTGACCCCATCGGACTGATGACCACCTACGCCGTCGCCCACGAGGAAGGCGTCAGCCTTGGCATCTACCCGCCCTTCGTCGCCAAAGGGGTAAATTACTCTGTCTTCAAATACACCCTCTCCGAGAAGGTGGTGAACATCGCCAAGTCCCTCGCCCTTCTCGATCTCGACAATTGGCGCAAAATGAAAGTCGACGGCGTTGAGGTCACTCCCGTCCGCGTCGCCACCGCCCGACTGCCTAAACCCGCCCAACTCGGCTCCACTGTCGAAGGCTACTCCTGCGTTGGCACCGAGGTCCGCGGCATGAAGGACGGCGTCCGCACGGAATACTTCGTCTACACCATGGACGACCACCGAGAAACCTACCTCCGCTACGGCTACAGCCTCACCGTCGTCCAAACCGGTCTGCCCCCGGCTCTGATCTGTCGCCTCCTGGCGGAGGGCCGGATCAAGGAACGGGGTGTGATGATGCCCGAGGCCCTCGACCCCGAGATCATCATGAAAGAGCTCCCCGACGAAGGTATCCCGATCTACGTCGAACAGCGTCGGGTCGAACCCCCCTCCCGCTTCCCGTTACCCAAGAACAAGAAATAGCCCTGCTGGCCCTTTCGCGCCCTTCGTAAACGTAATCGTAAACCTAAACGGAAATTTCTGTGGAGCCGCGCTCTGCCGCAGCCAAATTTCCATCTGCCATCTCACGCTCCGCCCAATCTTAATCTTCATCTTCATCTCCATAAGCGGGTGCACCCACATTCATACCCGGGAGGAGTTCGCCAAAAAACTCGCTTCGGGCCGGCCCTTGCGGGTCAAACTCGGCTTCGATCCCTCCGCTCCCGACCTTCATCTGGGCCACGCCCTCGTCCTCGCCAAAGTCCGGCAGTTCCAGGACGCCGGCCATCTCGCGGTCATTATTGTGGGCGACTATACCGCCCGGGTCGGCGACCCCACCGGCCGCTCCAAGACCCGCCCCGCCCTCGAACCGGAAGTCATCGAACAAAACGCCAAAACCTACACCGATCAGGTTTTTAAAATCATCGACCAGAAAAAGACTGAAATCCGCCGGAACGGAGAATGGCTGGGCAAACTCACCTGCGCCGATCTCCTCCGCTTGAACGGCCAGGTGAATGTGGCCCGCATTCTCGAACGGGATGACTTCTCCAAGCGGCACAAGGAAGGTGTCGCCATCAGCCTGGCGGAGTTCCAGTACCCTGTCCTGCAGGGGTATGACTCCGTCGCCGTGAAGTCGGACGTGGAACTCGGCGGCAACGACCAACTCTTTAACAACCTTGTCGGCCGTGATCTTCAGCGACAGGCCGGCCAGGAGCCACAGGTCGTCCTCGTCACCGCCCTTCTCACCGGAACCGATGGCAAACA
>JBEANM010000137.1:0-5842 GCA_041165425.1 Verrucomicrobiota bacterium | reverse complement strand
CCCGCGGCATAAGTGGAAGAAGATGGCGCTGCCGGCACCGGGTTTGGCGTCGGGCGGGGCGTTGTGGCGGATGAAGAGTTTCAGGGCGTGGGCGGGATCCGCCTGCCGCATGAGGTGGTAGTGGTGGTCAGGAGGGAAAGGTTCGTGGGCGGAGAGGATCAGGTGGCGGTTGTAGAGGGAGGAGGATGGTTCCTCGATCTGGCGGTAGCGCCAGCCGGGGATGGGGGAACGGTCGGCATAGCCGTACAGGATGTTGCCGAGGAGAAAGAGGCCGGCGGGGGATTTGCCATCGCCTTCTCGCTTTTGGATACCGGGTTGGGCGGGGTGCAGGCCGCGACCCCAGGCGAGGCCCCGGCGACCGAGATGGATGGGAATGGCGGCGTTGGTTTTTATCCAGGGATCCTGGGCGGAGGTACGGCGGTAGAGTTGGAGGGAGGCCTGCCGGGAGTTCCAATGATCCGGGACAGCCACAAGAAGGGCGCGGGACTTCTCGGGGATGGGCGAGGCCCAAAGATGGGAAACGGAAAGAAGAAGCGGAAGAAAGAGAAGCAGCCGGCCCATACGGCCTAATCGCGGCAGAAGCGGGCGAGGAGGGCGTCCCAGAGTCCCGGTCCGAAGAAGCTTAGGTAGCCGACGTGGGCAGCGAGAATCCCGGGAAGGAGGGCGGGTTCAAAGAAGACGGGGACAAAAAGAAGGGCGGAGGTGACCCCGGCCACCCAGACCACGGAAAGGGGAATGGGGATGGGGAAGAGGAAGATTTTCTGGTCGGGTAGGGTGGTGGCGAAGCCGAGAAAGAGGGAGTTGAAGAGGTAAAAGGAGTTCACGGGGACGGCTGGTTGGAGGAAAGAGACGGCGACCACGGCGGCCATGCTGGTGAGGAAATAGAGGTTAAGGTGAAAGGAGCCGAGGTTTTCCTCCAAGGCCTCCCCGATGGACCAGAGGAACCAGAGAAAGATGAAGAAAAAGATGGGGTGGGCGGAGGAGGGTGGGACAAAGACAAAAGTGAAGACACGCCAGAATTCGCCCTGCAGGACGAGGGCTGGCTCCAGCTTCAGAATGGAGAGGAAGCCAGGGGAGGCGAGGTTGAGGAGCCAGCTGGCGGCGTTCATGGCGACCAGGCCACGGGCGAGATGGGGGAACGACCAACGGCCGAGATGCTGTTCGAGAAAATCCGTCCAACCGGCGGGGCTCATAGACCGGGGGGCGATCAGGGCTCGACCGTGACTTTTTTCCAATTCAGATGCTGGGCGTGGGCGTACTTTTCGAAATCCTTCTCGTACATAATGAGGACGGCGCGAACGACGGCGGAGTCGTCCTCAAAACTCACCTTGGCGATGAAGTCAGGAATGATGTCGAGGAGGCGGTGGGTATAGATGATGGCGAAAGCGGCCGAGGAAGCGGCCGCGTAGGGGATGTCCTTATAGGCGCCCTCGGCGAAGTCCTCGACCACATCGGCGAGGAACTCCAACTGCTCGACGAGGTGGGGGAATTTGGGGGCGTGGATCTGGGTGAACTCGGCCTTGAGCCGGCAAGCGGACGCGGGGGTGGATTCTGAAAAACGGGTTAGGTAGGTTTCTCGCATGATCCAAGCCGTTCCCCCAAAGCCGGTGAAGATGGTGCCTGAGCGGAGCGAGGTGAATCCGCAGGACACCTGGGATTTGAGTCCGCTGTATGCCCAGGAGGCGGATTGGGAAAAGGGGCTGGAAGAGTTGCGGGCGCAGAAAGGCCAGATGACGAAGTGGAAAGGAAAGTTGCACCGGGGGCAGGATCTGGCGGCGGCGCTGGAGGAGGAACGACGAATTGACCTTTTGGCGGAACGGCTGGGCCAGTACGCGCATCTGCGGGTGGCGGAAGATGGTGGGGATGGGGCGGCGCGGGATCGGTCCCTGCGGTTGGAGCATCTGACCACAGAGTTGGCGGAGGAGACGGCGTGGTTTCTGCCGGAGCTGATGCAAATCGCCGACGCGGAGTGGTCGGAGCTGATCCGGCAGCCCCAACTGGCGGAGTGGCAGGCCAGGTTGGATCGGGTCCGGCGGTATCGGCCGCACATTCTGGGGGAGGGGGAGGAGAGATTGATGGCCCTCGCTGCCCGACGAGATTTTTTCCCAGCTGACGAACGTGGATTTCCGGTTCGGGACGGTGAAGGACGAGGACGGAAGCGAGATGGAGTTAAGCCACGGGACGTTCGCCTCGCTCTTGCAACGGCAGTCGGTGGAGGTGCGCCGGCGGGCCTGGCAGCAGTACTACACGGAGTTCGAACAACACGCGTTCTCGCTCGCGGCGACCTTGGCGAGTTCGGTGAAAGCTTGGCGAGTTCGGTGAAAGGGGATGTGTTCCGGGCCAAGGCCCGGAAGCATGCGAGCGCGAGGGCGCAGTCCCTTTTCCCTGACCGGGTGCCGGAGAAAGTCTACGACAACTTAGTCTCGGCGGTGCGGAAAAACCTACAACCGCTCCAGACCTATCACCGACTGCGGAAGAAGGTGCTGGGATTAAAGGAGCTGCGGGCGGCGGATCTGCAGGTGCCACTGGTAGGAGCGGCAAAGCGAAAGACGAAGTTTGAGGAGGCCGCGGAGATGGTGACGACGGCGTGCCGGCCCCTGGGTGGGGAGTATCAGAAAATCCTGGGAGAGGGATTGACCAAGGCGCGCTGGGTGGATCGCTATGAAAATCGGGGGAAACGGAGCGGCGCCTTTTCCAGTGGAAGTTACCAAAAGCCCCCTTACATCCTGATGAATTACCGGGAGGATGTGCTTTCGGATGTTTACACATTGGCGCATGAGGCGGGTCATTCGATGCATACCTGGATGAGTCACCGGGCCCAACCTTACCAGGATGCGCATTACCCGATCCTGCTGGCGGAGGTGGCGTCCACTTTCAACGAGGAGCTTTTGACCCACCACTTGCTGGAGGGCCCGGCGCGGGAGGACAAGATGCTGCGGGCCTACATCCTGAACCGGCAGATTGATGACATTCGCGGGACGATGTACCGGCAGGTGATGTTTGCGGAGTTCGAACACCGGATCCACGAGGCAGAGGAAAAAGGGGTGGCGCTGACGCTGGATTTCTTCCGGATCTGCTACCGCGAACTGCTGGAGGTGTATTTGGGGGAGGCGATGGAGATTGAGGCTCCGCTTGAGCTGGAGTGTTTGCGAATCCCGCACTTCTACAGCGCGTTTTACGTCTACAAGTATGCGATCGGCATTTCCGCCGCGATCGCCCTTTCGCGCAAAGTGCTGGCAGGGGATGAGGGTGCGGTGGAGCGGGTGCATGGGTTTCTCCGGTCTGGAGGATCGCGGCCCCCGCTGGAGACCCTGCGGACGGCGGGAGTAAACATGGAAAGCCCGGAACCGGTCGATGCGGCGCTGGCCCTCTTTGCCCGGAGGGTGGAGGAGTTGGAGGAGGTCTTGTCGTAGCGGACTTCTTGCTGTTCGGTCGCGGGTTTGCAGGATAGGCGCGATGAACGCGGGACCGGCATGGATGCAGGCGGACTGGGGAAACCTGGTCATGGTCAGCTGGTTGGTGGATGCGTCGTTCGTGCAGGATCGTCTGCCGGCGGGTTGCTCCGCGGATCTCTGGGAGGGATCGGCCGCGGTGAGCCTGGTGGGGGTAGAATTTTCCAACGTGGTGGTCAAAGGGATTAGTTGGCCCTGGCATGATCGGTTTCCCGAGGTGAACTTGCGTACCTATGTGCAGGGGCCGAATGGTCCCGGGGTGGTTTTTCTGGGGGAGCTGGTTCCCAAATTCATGGTGGCACGGTTGGCGCGCTCGACCTACGGCGAGCCTTATGAAAAACGAAAGGTGCGAATGGATCGAAGGGTTCGGCACAGTGAACCGGAGGCGGCGTATGAATGGGAAGTGGGAGCCAGGACCTTCCGGATTTTGGTGCGGGCAGAGGCGGGCAGCCACCCCGTTCCGGCGGGAACCTTGGAGGAGTTTCTCCTGAACCGAAACCGCGGGTATAACTCCTTCCGGGGCGGAACTACTTACGAAGTCCATCATGAGGCTTGGACCATGCGGCTGCCTTTGCGTTATGCGGTGGACTGCGCCACCGGAGCCCCATTCGGATCGGCTTTCGGACCGGTCTTCCAAAGTGAATGTTCCTCGGTGCTTTTCTCCGACGGTTCCGCCGTGCGGGTGGGTTTTCCCCGTCGGGCCGGAACATGAAGCACCGCGTGATCACGGTCGGTCGCCCGGCGGGATGGGTGCGGGCGGCTGCTGAGGAGTTTGCGAAGCGGATCGGGGGTTTTTCTGAGATTGAGGTGATCCACGTGAAGGAGGGGGCCCGGCAGGAAAAGGAGCTACAGGCGAAATCCGAGGGCTGGGAGCGAGTGGCGTTGGATGAGCGGGGCTCGGCTTTCTCCACCGCCGGGTGGAAGAAGGAGTTCGACCGCTGGGAGCGGACGGGGCGGGGCAAGACGGCGTGGATTCTGGGCGGGGCTGATGGGCACGGAGAAAGTCTTCGGAAAAGCTGTGGTCGAATGGTGTCGCTGGGGCCGCAGACCCTCTCTCACGATTTGGCACTGGTGGTGTTGTTGGAGCAGATTTACCGGGTGGAGAGCTGGAGGGCGGGCCATCCGTATCATCGCGAATGATTCCGGGTGACTCCACCGCACGGGCCCCACGGACGTTGGGAAAAGCATGGCTCTATTTGAAGCGGTCGCTCCTTTGTCGATGTCCGACCTGTGGGGAAAGCGCGATTTTTTCCCCAGTGAAGACCACCCGCTCACTGCATGACTGGTTTACACCGCTGGATGGGTGTCCGCGTTGCGGATACGCCTACGAGCGCGAACCCGGGTACTTCCTTTTGGCGATCTGGGGAGTGAACTACGGGGTAATCGGATTGGGAGCGATGTCGGTTTATTTTATCCTCCGAGCGACCACAGACCTCCGACCCATCCTGCTTTTCATGCTCTGCGTCATGCCCGCTCCCTTCCTCAGTCTTCTCTTCGCGCGGCATGCAAAGTCGATGTTTTTGGCGATGGACCACTTTTTTGATCCCCATCTGCGGCTTAGAAAAACGAACAAAAAATCGGAATAGTCTTGTCAACCTTTCCACGAGAGGGTTGAACAGGTATTGCATGGCAGACGGTCCGATCTCGAAATTCATCGATCGACATTATCGACACTTTAATGCCGCGGTGGTGCGGGATGCGGCGATTGCTTACGGCAAGTTTATTGATCACGGCGGAAGGATGATGGTGACCTTGGCCGGAGCCATGAGCACAGCGGAGTTGGGTTTGTCCTTGGCGGAGATGATCCGCAAGGGGAAGGTGCACGCCATCAGTTGCACCGGGGCGAATCTGGAAGAGGATGTTTACAATCTGGTCGCCCACGATCATTACCGCCGGGTTCCGGAATACCGCCATCTGACAGCGAAGGATGAGGAGAAACTTCTGAAGGAACACCTGAATCGGGTGACCGACACCTGCATTCCCGAACATGAGGCGATGCGGAGGATCGAGGGGGTCATCGTTGAGTTATGGAAGCGGGACGAGGAAAAGGGCGTGCGGAAATTCCCGCACGAGTATTTTTACGAGGCCCTGCGGGAAGGTCTTTATAAAAAGTTTTACCAAATTGATCCCAAAGATTCCTGGATGATGGCGGCGGCGGAGAAGAACTTACCGATGGTGGTTCCTGGATGGGAGGACTCCACTCTGGGCAATATGTTCGCCGCGGCCTGCATATCCGGTCAGGTAAAGTCCCCGCAGCTGATCAAGAGCGGGGTCGAATACATGATTTCACTGGCGGATTTTTATGAAAAGACGTCCAAGACCCCGCTGGGCTTCTTCCAGATTGGCGGAGGTATTGCGGGAGACTTTCCGATCTGCGTAGTGCCAATGCT
>JBEANM010000136.1:0-3872 GCA_041165425.1 Verrucomicrobiota bacterium | reverse complement strand
GAGGCGGTGGAAAAGAATCTCTAAGCCCCGGCCTCCGCCACCAGATCCTCGCACCACGGCAGAACCGTCTCCATCGGCAAGCCGATCACGTTGCTCCGCGATCCCTCCACCCGCTCCACCAAACGATCACCTCCGTCCTGCAGAGCGTAGGCACCGGCCTTGTCCAAGACATCAACCTCCCGCACATAAGCCTCCACCTCCGACCCCTCCAAATCGCGGAACTTCACCCGGGTCCGCACCACGCTTTCCCGGATTTTCTTTCCATCCGGCAGAACCAGCACCACTCCGGTGACCACCTCGTGGGTCCGGCCGCTCAGCCAACCCAACATCTTCTTTGCCATCGCCTCATCGGCCGGCTTACCGAGGACGCGGCCCTCGCACACCACAATCGTGTCCGCCGCCAAGACCGGCTGACCGGGATGACGTTCGGCCACCGCCCGGGCTTTCCTCCGGGCATTCCCCCGGGCCAGTTCACCAGGCTGGATTTCAGGAAAGTCCTCCGCAGACCACTCTTCCACCTCGGGTGACTCGACGCGGAAAGAAATCCCGGACTCCCGCAGGAGATCTGCCCGGCGCGGCGAGGTTGACGCGAGGATCAGTCGCACCTTGCCACCCTGCCCCCGCTGCCCGAGGGAGGCACGCCTGGAGTGCCGAAGTTATTCTGCTTTATCCTCTTTTTTCCCAAAGTCTTCCCCAACAACTTTCATCCCTTGGTTGAGTCTCTGAACCTCTCGGGAACGATAGACCCCTGTGATTGCCGAAGCTCAATCCCTCCGATCGCGTGGACGTCGGGAAGCCCCCGCTCCCATCACCATCGAGGGTCTCCCCGCCCACACCAATCTGGAGGCCGAACGCTCGCTCCTCGGGGCGATGTTGGCGGACCCGGATCAGACGGTGGACATGGCGCGGGAAAAGGGCCTGCGCGAGGAGGATTTTTTCGCTCCCGCCCATCAGGTCATGTTCCGGGCCATCTCCACCATGCGGGAAACCGGTTTGGCCATCGACCCTTCCACCCTGCTGGCGTGGCTGACGGACCGAAAACTGCAGGACGCTGCCGGCGGAGCCGCGCTGATCGGCGAACTGGCGGCTGGAGTCATCAGTGTCTTCACCGCCAAAACGCACTTGGAACAGGTGCGCGACAAGAGCCTGCTCCGCGAACTCCAGCAGGCCTGTGCCCAGATCGTTGTCGGTGCTCACGAACGACCTCACGAGGTGCAGAACATTCTCGACGAAGCCGAACGCGACATCCTTGAGATCCGCGGGCGGCGCGAAACCCAAGGCATCACCCGGGCCGCCGAAGTGGCACCCAAAACGATCGCAATGATCGAGCAACTGATCAGGGGCAAGGGCCATTACAGCGGCATCCCTTCCGGCTTTGATGAACTGGATCAGATGACCACCGGCTTTAAGGGCGGGGAAATGATCGTCATCGCCGCCCGTCCCGGCGTTGGCAAGACCGCCCTCGCCCTCAGTATGGCGCGCCACATCCTCCGGCAGCGGTTCGACGTCGATAAGGACGATTTTATCCGGCCCGGATATCCCGTGGCCTTCTTCTCGCTGGAAATGTCAGCGCAACAGCTGATGTTCCGTCTTCTTTCTTCCCATGCGGGCCTCGATTCGGAACAGATCCGCCGCGGCCAGCTCAGCGATAGCCAGATCACCGCTCTCCGTGGTGTCGCCGCCGAAATCAGCGACTTACCCCTGCTCCTGGATGAGTCGAGCCTCCTTTCCATCGGCCAACTCCGCGCCCGTGCGCGCCGTCTCAAGAAATCGCACGGAATTGAGATCATCTTCGTCGATTACCTCCAGCTCCTCACTTCTGGTACCGACCGCGCCCGCGAAAGCCGCCAGGTGGAAGTTTCCGAGATTTCCCGCGGTCTCAAGGCCCTCGCCATGGAACTGAATATCCCCGTGGTGGTGCTCGCCCAGCTAAACCGGAAACCCGAGGAGACCAACCAAGATCCCGCCCTGCACCACCTTCGGGAATCAGGCTCGATTGAGCAGGATGCCGACGTGGTCATGCTCCTGAGTCGGGAGAATGACACCGGCGAAAACGTTACCGAGGAGGGGGAGACGGCCGAATCTCGCCCGGCCCACCACCGTGGAATCGTCTGCAAGCTCAACATCGCCAAGCAGCGAAACGGTCCCACCGACCGAATCCGTCTTCTTTTCCAGCCCAACTTCACCCGCTTCGACTCCCTGCCCCGCGAGGCGCGTTAATCCCCTCAACCACTCCTTTTTGCAGGCGGAATCACGGAATATGGACCACCCCTATCTCCTTTCATGATCTCTCGCGGTTATGTCGCCGTTTTCGCGGAGCCCCATACGGAAGACACCATCCGGATTTTCCTGGATTCATGGTTGGCGCGTTTCGAACGAGTCGAACAGGTGATTCCCGGCATCCAGGCCGGCAACACCACCACGCCTCTCCAGTCCCCCAAGGACCTGATCCCTTCGGACCATCTGCAGTTCCGCGTTCTTCTGGGCGGGGATTTCGCCTGGGCCTATTTAACCCGGGGACGCCGCGTCATTGAAACCACCGGTTTGCCCAACGAAAAAATCTCCCTTTGCCTCGACATCCTCCTGGAACTGCCGGGAGTGACGGAAATCGTCGACCAACATGATGACCGCCGACTGGACGAACTGGAACGGGACGGCCTGATGTGAGCGCTTCACCTGTTCTAATCCTTACCGCGGCATTCGGGGACGGCCACAACGCCGCCGCACGGGGCCTGGCCGCCGCCATTCAACTGCAGGGAGGACACGCGGTGGTGGCGGATCCTTTCGCCGAATCCAAACCGGCCCTCAACGATTTTGCCCGACGCCTTTATCTCTCGCTTATCAACCGGGCTCCCCATGCCTGGAATCTATTTTACGCAACCTGCCACCGCCTGCCGTTGATCGAAAACAGCCTTTTTGTTCATGGGGCAGCCCAGCGACGGGTCGAAGATCTGCTTCGGACCCACCGGCCCAAGGTGGTCGTTCTCACCTTCCCCGTGTATGCGCATCTCATCGCCCGCCTTCCCAAGGATCTCCGCGAAACCTTTCAACTGATTACGGTGGTAACCGACTCCATTTCCGTGCACCGCCTGTGGTCCACCGCACGCGCTAACCTGTGGATCGTCCCGAACGAACCGACGGCCATCGCCCTCGCTGCCCTGGGCATTGCCCGCGAAAAAATTCAGCCAGTCGGATTTCCGGTGGATCCCCGCTTCGCCTCACCCGATCCACACCCCGGGGATGAACCGCCGGGAGAACGCCCCAGAATTCTGCATCTCCTGAACTCCGGCCTCCGCGGCGGGCCGGAGCTAGCCGCCGCGCTGGCCTCCCAGCCGGGCTGGGAAGTCACCATCGGCACCGGACGGGATCCCAAGGTCAGCCAAAAAGTCAAAGCCGGAGGTGCGCTCACCCAGGAGACGATCGCTTCCCGCACCCCGTTTCTGGTCACCCAAGTGGTGCCCGGGCAGGAAGAGGGAAATTTCTCACTCCTCCGGGAAATCGGGGTCGCCCGACTCACGCCCGACGGAGACAGTGCCGTCCGGACCATTCAGGAGGCCCTTCGGGAAAATGGAAAGGGGTGGAAAGAGTGGAAAGCCAAGCTGGCCTCTGCCTCTAAGCCCGATGCCTCCCTTCGCCTCGCCGACCTCTGCCTGTCGATGAATCGTTAGGCCTAACGCTCTGTAGGGCCCCGCTCCGTCGGGGCCAACCTCTGCGCCTCTGCGGTAAAATCGGGTAGCAGGTTACTCGGTACGCGTCATCACCAACGCTCACTTCAACTTGGTCTTAAACTTAAACCGCCAACCCCAACCAAGCCTTCCACATCGTCCGGGCCAGCTCCTCAGCCGGCTCGGCATATTCCGAACTGTCTTCCA
>JBEANM010000135.1:0-5339 GCA_041165425.1 Verrucomicrobiota bacterium | reverse complement strand
CAAAACTCCATGTCCGCCTGTACCTGTTCCGGGCTTAACGCCGACACGGGGTCCCTTTTGATCTCGTAACAGAGCCCGTGCGGCACCGCATTCGGGTAGGACCACTCCATAGGAAAACTTTCCTCAACGAAAAAGGGCCTTTGGTCCTTATTTCTCTGCCAGATCCACTCCGCCACCATGGAGTTGAGCACCGTGGGATCGGCATTGGGATCAGGGGCGCCTGGGTCCTTCTGCCGCCGTTCGATCGCACCCTGATACAGCGCCATAATGTCTTCTTGCCGGGGCAGGATCAGATGGGCAGCGGGATAATGCTTATCCCGGCCCAGCCAACGATCCACCCAGCCACGGGGCTGGGGTCTTTCTGCGGAGTAGTGGTTTCGGATATACTGGTTGTAGAAGGCATCGGCTAAGGCGTTTTGGGTGATGATGTAAAGATCCCGTCGATCGAAGTTCGGGTCGCGCTTGTGCTTTGGCTTTTCAAAACTTTCCGAAAGAATCATGTAAGTCGGAACAAATCGCCCCGGATCGGTTCCCCCGAAAACAAAGGCGTCCTTGGGCAGATCCGCCAGCATGTCGCGGCCATACATCCATCCGAACCAGTGGTTCCGTTGGCTGCAAAAGGAAAAATTCTGTCGAAAAGAAAAGACCCCCAAGACCACGGCTAAAACCGAAGCGACTCCCAAAGTAAGCCCGGGTTTTTTCCCGAATCTCTGAAAAGCCAGTCCCGTACCCATCCCTGCCAACAGCACGAAGAAAGCATGGGAGTAGCCGAGGTAAGGCATTTGGAGCAACCAAGCAGCCTCATCCGCTCCGGCCTTGTCAAAAGCGGGTTGTAAAAAACCCGCCAGCAAAAAACCAAGGGCGGCGACCTGAATCCAGGCCCGAACCGGCGGAGCCATGCCGCCGAGAAAGGCCACCGCGGCCACGAGGGCAAGAATGCCGAGTGGGGTGAAATTCTGGATCAACTTTCGCCAGTACAACTGAGAGAACTTGCCTAAAGTTTCGCGGAAAGATTCTGGAGGTGGGGTCCCCGGAGCCTGCGGTGGCTCCTGCAGCAGCTCCGGAGGCGTAGCCCCCATGACCCGGCCCACCGTTTTCAGAAGCTGGTCGGAAAGCTTGTTCGTGCTGGTAAACCCCCAGTTCATCGGGGGGTTGGTGGCCGAGGCGAGCGGCATGTAGGCGTAAGAGGAGAGCCCGAGAGCCACCCCGACAAAAACCAATAGGCCGGTCCTCCAGTATTGCAGTCGCCTTTTGATCACCATCCAAAGCAGGAAAGCCACGCCCACGCACCAGAGGAAGCGGACGGAGGAGTGCCAGGTAGGTGGCTCCTGAGAAAGGTAGCCAAAACCCCAATAAACCAAGGCGGCTGCTCCTGACAAATACAGCAGCCCCTCAGCCAGGAAATCCCGGCGCCGCAGCACCATGACCAGCACCGGCAATAACGAGAGGGAGATCATCAGGTGGTGGTTACTCATCCCCAAAGCAAAAAAGAATGCACACCAGGCCAATCCGTTCGTCCACGCCGGATCCCTGACCCAGCGGTAAATAGCCACTAAGTACAGCATCACCGCCAGCACGTGCAGGGCGTAAACCTCGGCAATCACCGCCTGAGACCAAACTGAAACGCTAAACGCGAGAGCGATCGCCCATCCCAGGCTTAACACCTGCGCCAACCGGTCCGCTATGCCGGCCCACCGCATGGAACTAGAGAGCAACAGAGCCGCCAAACCCACCGCCAGCGCCGTGCAAACACCGGAGAAAAGATTTACCTCCCACGCATTGTTGCCGATAGGCAGCAACTGAAACAACCAGGACCCAATCGTCCAAAGAGGATACCCGGTGGGGTGGGGCACGCCCATGTGGACCGCAGCGGTCAGGAACTCCCCGGAATCCAGCAGGCCAACGTTCGGTTGCGTCGAAAAAAAGTATCCAATTTGGGCGATCAGCCATGCGGCCAGGGCCGCCACCCAGTCCGGTTTTTCAAAGGGCCAATACCAGCGGTGTTTTTCGCGTGGTTCGTGGCTCATGGAAAAATCCTCCGGAAAGCTAGCTGCAATACCCGCCAGGCAGCCTCTTGGGCGATTTGTAGGGACATTTTGGACTGCCCTTCCCGCCGCTCGGTGAAAACAATGGGTATCTCCTGCAATTTGAATCCCCCCTGCCACGCCAGAAAGTGGATCTCAATTTGAAAACCATATCCTTGGGCCGTGAATTTCTCCCAATCCAATCCCTCCAACACCCGACGGCGAATGGCTTTAAACCCACTGGTCGGATCGGTCATCGGCAGACCCGTGAACCACCGTGCATACCACCCCCCAAAACTACTCACCCAAAGCCGGGACTGCGGCCAGTTCAGCACCCGCACCCCGTTGAGGTAACGTGACCCCACGGCGATATCCGCACCGTCGTTGAGGGCCTGCAGCAACTTGGGCACATCGGCAGGATTGTGGGAGAGATCGGCGTCCATCTCCACCACCGCATCATATCCTCGCTTTAAAGCCCACTGGAAACCCTCTTTGTAGGCCGAACCTAGGCCATTTTTTCCGGGACGCTCCAGTAAATGCACTTTTTTACCAAAAGAGGGAGCCTGTTTGACCTTGCCAGCCGTTCCATCCGGTGAATTGTCGTCCACGACCAGGATCTCGGCTCCAGATGTCTTGGCCTGAACCTCCTCGAGAACCTGTTGAATCGTCTCCGCCTCATTATAGGTCGGCATAATGACCAAAACCTTCTGGATTATGGAATCACTCCCCTGCCTTTTGGCGTTTGATTTTTTTGGGGGAGTTTTCGTTTCCGTAATTTCCAATTCAAGCTCCTCTCCGTCCCACCACCTTTTCCAGCTCTTGGGGGCGGGGGCAAAACGCAGATAGGCCGCCCCGGTCAGGCACCCTATCCATCCCAAAAGTCCGATAGCCAGGACTCCGGAAATCCAAAAAGGAGGCTCAAAAGATAGAATCGCCTCTTTGGCTCCTGGAGAACAACGGAAGCCGGGTAGGGCCAGAGTCACCCGAACCAGTTCTGCCACGCGACCGTCCACAGAAACTTTCCAATCGGGATGCCAGGCCTGAGTGACGGCAACCCAAAATGAATCTCCCGGAAGCTGGATCCGGATACGGTTGGACCCCTCCCTCCGCACAAGACTGCTGTCCAAAACCCGAAACGGGTCTCCTTCTCGATCGCGGAAAGTCCCCGTGAGCTCCACCTCCCCGTTTTGGGGACTCATGGTGCCAGCCAGATTGGGGTCATTCATCTCTACTCCGGTGAGTTCAATGGGAAGAAAGTAGAGTCGGATCAGGCCAAGATCCGCGGCGGAGTAGGCATAGCTGTCTTTTGGGATGGAGACATAATTCCGCGCCAAGAAACCTGGCGCCAAACAGTTGGGGTTTTCGAGAACAGTGAAGAAGCTGTTTTCAAAGACCAAGGGGAACTGCTGCCGGAAGGCCGTCTGGAGGGGTTCCGGCGTGTCGATATCCTTCCGATCGATAAAAATATACCTCACCCCTTGAGCGCTGAGAGAAATCTTCAAAAGATCCTGAGAAGCTCCGCCCCCATCCTGGAGGGCCCGCATGCCTTTGGACATGAAGTAAGACTGAAATGCTTCCGTGGAAACCGGCCGACCGGTCATTTGTGGCAACTGCAGATAGAAGTAGCGCCCGGAAAGCGGGAGAATAGACCCAGGTTTAATTTGAGTTTTCAGGAACTCACCGGTCTGTTGAAAGGCCTCGTAGGTGCCGGGTTCAAGTCGGGCTTGAAAATACTTGGCGTAGTACGGAGTAAAATCGAGGGCTGCCACCACGAGGGCGACCGCCGGAATCCAGGCCCGGCTCTTGCCGGGACAAAGACGAGCTACCGCCAACCCCCCTACCGCTCCCAAACAAAAGGCTCCCCCCACCTGCCAGAAAGACCAAGGCGCCCGGATCGTGCCCACCAGAGGAATAAGCTCAAACAGTTGGAATCCGGAAACCAGCATGTAGACCGCCAAACCAACGGCAAAGCTGGGCCAGCGCCAGCGCCCTCGCGGCCAGATGACGGCCAGAACAACAATAGGACCTAGGGCGGCGATCCAAAAAAATGGCAGCACCCA
This sequence comes from Verrucomicrobiota bacterium, assembly GCA_041165425.1. Taxonomy (GTDB): domain Bacteria; phylum Verrucomicrobiota; class Verrucomicrobiia; order Methylacidiphilales; family Verrucolacustridaceae; genus Verrucolacustris. Next base: position 1,255 of record JBEANM010000135.1, on the reverse strand, counting down.
GTCCTGAAGCCCTTGCGCGGATTGAAGAAACTCAAGAATTCCACCCAAACCACTGCGCGGACCCAAGCTAAACCAGTGGACCAACAGAAGAAGCCCCAGAAATATCCTGATAGGTCCATCCAGCGGAGAAAAAGTTCCCTTGCGACGGCTCTCTACCGCAATGGCCGTGGCCACCATCAAGACCAGGCCAAGATAAAATCCTCCCTCATCCACCGTAAAATTTCCGGGCATCCCTTGGAGTAAGAGGCCGCCACGATCAAACCAAGATAAGGGCGCTTTGATGGAAAAGCTGGCTTGCCACCCTTGGAGCGGATCGGTGCTGAATAAGGTCATCCGCCCTGCCTCCCTCAGTCCTGGCAGTTGCGGCAAAACCCCCAAGACCAGCCATATGGCGGCAGCCATCAGGCAGCCCTTGAACAAGGGAACCGTTTTGGATGGATATTGAAAATGAGATTCCCCTACCTGAGTTTCGCGTGGCGATCTCCACTAAAGCCCACGCAATCAGCGGAGGGTAAGGCATGCAGAAAATCACCGGCATATGCTCATTGCCAGCGAGTCGAAGGGCGGCTTGGGGGCCAAGGGCGTAAAGCAAGGCTCCGATCCACCCAGCCCGGACATCCCCCGTGAGCCTCTGTAGAAAGGCGACCATAAAAAATCCCGATGCCAACAAAGCCAGAAAGCCCATAATTTTTCCGCCAACCACCGGATCCCCGGTGATTCCACCTAGCCACATCCAGAACATGGTCAGAGCCGTTCCGGCCAGAGGCGCAGTCGGCGCTCCCCCTAAATAATTGGGCGACCACCAGGCGAATCCCTTGTTTTCCCAAATCAAGTTGGCGATGTCCTTGGATTTGGCGTAGTTAGCCAACAACTCTTGATTTGTCGGCCCCGTCGTCAACCACCCGCAGGCCAGAACCAAACCAAAGGCACAGACAAGCACCGCCTCCAAGGAAAAGCTGGCCAAGGCCGAACGTCTGGATGAGCTCATAAGTCTTGTGCTGCCTTAAGCAATTCGGAGGCCACCTTTTGAATTTCTTGCGGCTCTAATTCCGGAAAAATCGGCAGAGCCAAGGTTTCTTTCGCGAAAGTCTCCGCCCAAGGAAACGCTCCCTCCTTCCATCCGAGAGATTGAAAACATTCCTGCACATGGAGGGGTCGGGGGTAATACACTTCCGTCCCCACTCCTTTTTGTTGAAGTTTTTCCCTGATTCGATCCCTTCTGCCGTCTCCAGGAAAACGCACCACAAACTGGTTG
>JBEANM010000134.1:0-3615 GCA_041165425.1 Verrucomicrobiota bacterium | reverse complement strand
CCGGAACCTCCTGTCGCCTCAAACACCAGGGTCCATTTCCCATGCGTGGCGAGCGGGCTCCACACTCCCAGCACGTTCCAGTTGTAGTAAAAGTCCTGATTAATGGCGACCCGGGCGTTTCCCGCGTGTTGACCCCACGGATCCACGTAGAGTCCGGGCTGGAGCCGCGCGTTTTGCCCGGGACTTTCCAGCACGAAATAGCTGATCACGCTGTACTCGTCACCAAGCGTTTCCAAATTTATGTCATTCGCCTCTCCGGAGGTATTGGCCAGCCCGAACCCGATATCAAAAAACTCCTCTGGGGAAAAAATCGCCAAAAAACCGGTGTTGTCCAACGGCATAAAGGCGTCATCGATGCCGAAGGTAATATGCGGATTGTCGGGACGCCAAATGGTTTCATAGCCGATCACCGCCTGAAATTTCCCGCACCACAACTCCATTTGGGCCTCCGGCACCCAGATCTTGGCAAACGCCTCGGCCACATAAAGGGAGCTACTGTTGGACCCGTCGGGTGTCTCGGTGGGGTTCGCCGCGTAATAGGTGGCATCCTCCCCCAGCATCACGCCGATTTGAAATCCTCCATGGGCTTCGTGGCTATCTTTAACCAGGGGCTTTTCCAGGCGCAGCCATAAACCGCTGAGATTGAAATCCCCTTTCGGCTCCGTGTCGGCGGGAAAGGCTAAGGGGTTTTTCGCTTGGCCCGGCCCAAAGTTATAGAAGTAGGTGGCATCCACATAGCCAGTCAGCTTAAGCGGAGCCTCCCGCGACGGACCTGCGGGCTCTGCGATCTCCTCCTCCATCCGCTCTCTTTCCGGCAACGGGGCATCTGGCAGTTGTGCCCCAACCGTTGCAACCCCAAATAGAAAAAGGGCCAGACCGGTCTCGACGAGACGGGTCTTCGTACCTATTTTTCCCCCATGCGCAGGCATGTTTTCATCATGGCTTTTCTGGCCTCCATCGTCACGCTTTCGGCCGAGCCCGCCAAGGAAGTGAAACCCTTTGAAGCGGCCACCGACACGATGAGCAAAGAGGAAGTCCGTGCTTACATGGGCCGGGGACCCGATGAGGAGCTTACCCCGCATCTCTGGCGCTACCGGGGGAGCTGGACCAATCCCGACACCTTGGAAACTTTCAACACCGTCGATCTGGCTTTCGGCATGCTGACGAACTCCCACAAATACGGCGTCATGCGCTACATGTGGGATAACACCAGTTCCAACCCCGACAACCTGCCGTAAGGACCTGGGAGCCCCGCGTCAGCGGTGGAGTTCCTTGCGAAAATGGCCTCGGCCCAGTCGAAATAGAAATACCAGCCCGGGAAAGCTAAGCAGCGTCAACCCCGCCCCGGCCAAATCCCGCCGCAACGGCTGCCCTTCTAACAAGGTTAGTCCCACCCAAGCTAACAGTAGAAATCCGATCGCCCCAAAAACCAGGGAGAGAGGCTGAAAAATTCTCCGGAAATCATCCGCCTCCTGCCGCCGCTGCAGCCGCTTGTCGCGATGATCCCCAAACATAAAATCAATTTCCCTAAGGGATTTTTTTTGTCAATGGAGGCGGTGGGAGTTGAACCCACGTCTTCAAACCAGCTACTACCCGCATCTACAAGCTTGTTGGCAGGTTGATTGTCGGGACGCCGGTTGCCCTGCCACCGGCCCGTCGTCCTTAGCCACCACGTTGGTTCCAGGGAAAAGGTCGGTCGCTCACCCTTTCCCCAGCCCGGCAAACACGTTGCTCCCCCCTAGCCGGGGTCGGAGGGGCAACGTCACGGCGCTTTAGGCCGCGAGAGCCAACTCGTTGTTAGCTTTTAATTTTTGGATCGGCTTTTTAACGAGGCCAACCAATCCGGGCCCTCGGCTTGCCGCAGGTCGCTTCCGGTTTGAATCGAAACCGTGACGCCCCCGTCAATTCCACCATAATACCACAGATGCCCCGCCTACCCAAGCACCCCCTCCGCCTTCTTCTCTCCATTTTTGTAGCCTCCTCCCCCCTCGCCGCCTCGGAATGGGACCCCAAAATGGACCCTCCCCTGGGCCTCTCCTTCCCTCTAGAGACCAAGAACGACCGAGTCGTCGTGTCCCAGGATGTCCTCATCTCCGCCGACAAGATTCTCCCCGCCGGCACTGTTCTCCGCACCATTTTCCGGCCCGCCACCATCAGCGAGGGGGAAAAGAAAAACCGGCGCGGGGTGGACGAAGGCGCCTACTCCCGCGAAATCCCCAAGGTCACCACCAAAGGTCTCATGACGGAAACGGAACGACGTATGCTCCAGCGCGCCTATGAGACGGTCTGGACCGATCCGATCGAGTTCCGCCGGGGCCTGGAAATCTCCACCCCCGCCAACCTCCGGATCGTCCTCGAACCACCCCCCGGAGTCTCCACCCCCCCCTTGGAGATCCCTGACTTTCCCGACGGACTCTGCCTGGTCGCCGGCAGCGACTCCCTTCGCGTCCTCACCGTGCTGAAGGAAAGCCGCGGGGAAAAATCCGGTTTTCGCGGCGGGGACGTTCTTTTGGAAATGGCCGGCCAACCGGTGGGTAGTTCCCTGATGGAATTTGCCGAACTTTACCGAAAAGAACGGGAAGCCGTGGCCAAGAAAAGGGATTCCCTCCGCTTCAAGATCCGGCGCACCTCAGGAGAAACCGAGCTCATCACCTTGCGCGTCCCGCCGGCTTGGAACTCAGCCTTCGAAGAATAAAGATTCTTCGATCAGCCTTTAGCTCCTCGTTTACGATTAGGTCTACGGATAATTCAAAGCTCAAAGGCTTCATAAACGTAAACCTAAACGTAAACGGCCAGCGCAACTACGAATGCGGTAAGTGGATTCGCTCGATCGACCCGACCGCTCCTTTGCCCAGAAAACTTTCCACTCGCCCAAGGAAAGGGCCCGGCTCGTCCGTGAGAAAAATCATCAGCTCCCCTTTCTCCACCCGTTGGCTTTCGGTGGGCTGCAGGGTCTCCGCACACGCTTCGGAGGAGTCCACCAGTTTGACCCCGGGTCCGAGCACCCGACCCAACACCCCTTTCAACAGGGGATAATGGGTGCAGGCCAGAACCAGCACCCGGATCTTCTCCCGAATTAAAGGTTCCAGGTACTGTCGGGCCACCTTTTCCGTCACCTCGCCATCCAACCACCCCTCTTCCACCAGTGGCACAAAAAGCGGCGTGGCCTGAGCCACGACCTTAAGACCGGGTCGGGCCATGGCTAGAGCCTGCTGGTAAGCTCCGCTGGCAATGGTCGCCGATGTGCCGATTACCCCGACTGGCCCTTCCCCGGCCGCCAACGCGGCCTTCACCCCGGATTCAATCATGCCATGCACCGGAACCTTCCGGCTTTTGGCCAAGGTCCCCACCGCCAAGGCGGAAGCCGTGTTGCAGGCAGCCACAATCCTTTCGGCCCCTTTCGCTTCGAGAAAATCCATAATCTCCCGGCTGTAGGTTTGCACAGTCTCAGCCGATTTGTTGCCGTATGGAACCCGGGCGGTGTCGCCCACATAAAAGATATCCCTTTGGGGCAGGACCGCGCGCAACGCTCGCACCACCGTTAGCCCCCCCACTCCAGAATCAAAAACCCCCAAAGGCATACGTCTACTCCCCCTTCCTTGGTTCTACCGGTAA
>JBEANM010000133.1:0-3621 GCA_041165425.1 Verrucomicrobiota bacterium | reverse complement strand
ATGTTCAACCGTGACGGTCTGGGGTCGTCGCACTGGGCTCATGGAAACCTAATCGGCATAGCCCCGGGGGTGGGCCTGATGCCAGTCCCAAGCGCTGGAGAGAATCTGGTCGAGGCTGGAATGCACCGGCTTCCAGCCTAACTCCCGTTGTAATTTTTGCGAGGCTGCGACGAGCTTAGGTGGATCCCCCGCCCGGGCCGGGCGTCCCTGCACGGGGATCTCCTTTTGGGTCACCTTCTTGGCCACTTCGATAACCTGCCTCACGGAATAGCCGTTGCCCGTCCCCACGTTGAAGAACCCCGGCTGTTCCCGGTGAAGCGCCAGGATATGGGCGGAGGCCAGATCCTTCACATGAATGTAGTCCCGGATACAGGTTCCATCCGGCGTCGCATGCTGTTCCCCGAATACCTCCAGGTGCGACCTCTGCCCCAGGGCGGTGAAAAGGACATTGGGGATCAGATGGGTCTCGACCCGATGGTGCTCCCCCCGCTCGGCCGAGGCCCCCGCGGCGTTAAAATAACGCAGGCACGTGGGAACGAGGCCGTGAATCTGCGCATACCACCCCAGAATCTGCTCAAACATCAGTTTGGAATGGCCGTAGGGGTTGATGGGCTTCTGCGGAGTACCTTCATCGATCGGGACGCGCTCCGGCAACCCGTAGGTCGCGCAGGTCGAGGAGAAGATGATTTTTTTACATCCCACCGCCACCATGGCATCCAGCAGGTTGACCCCGCCGCTCACGTTGACGCGGTAATAAAGAGACGGATCCCGCATGCTCTCCGGCACCAGTGCCTTGCCGGCAAAGTGAATCACCGCTTCCGGCCGATGTTCCTGTACCGCCCGGATCAGCAGATCCCGGTCCAACAGATCCCCGTGCAGAAAAACTGCCCGGGGATGCAGTGCGGCCCGGTGTCCCTCGCTCAGATTGTCCCAGACCACCACCTCGTGGCCGGCCGCGAACAACTCCTCCACGCACACGGAACCGATGTAGCCGGCTCCGCCCGTGACGAGAACCTTCATGGCCGCTGGGGTTCCGCGAAGATTTCCCTACTCCTTCAGGTTCATCGCCAGAAGGAATTCGACGTTGGTCTTGGTCTTCTTAAGACGCTCGAGCAGCAACTCCATCGCCTCCACCGGAGGCAGCGAAGCCAGGGCCCGGCGCAGGATGTGGATGCGCGGCATCTCGTCCGCGTGGTAGAGCAACTCCTCTTTCCGGGTGCCGGATTTGGAGATGTTCACCGCCGGGTAGACCCGCTTGTCGACCAGGGCCCGGTCCAGATGGATTTCCATATTCCCGGTCCCTTTGAACTCCTCGAAGATCACCTCGTCCATCTTGCTGCCCGTATCAACGAGCGCCGTGGCAATGATCGTCAGACTGCCGCCTTCCTCGATGTTGCGGGCCGCCCCGAAAAATCGCTTCGGTTTGTGGAGCGCATTGGCGTCCACGCCGCCGGAGAGGATCTTGCCGCTGTGCGGCTGCATCGTGTTGTAGGCCCGGGCCAGGCGCGTGATGCTGTCCAACAGGATCACCACGTCGGTTCCCTTTTCCGCGAGCCGCTTGGCGCGCTCGATCACCATTTCGGCCACGTGCACATGCCGGTCGGGCGGCTCATCAAAGGTGGAACTGATCACCTCGCCCTGCACCGAACGCTCCATGTCCGTGACCTCCTCGGGCCGCTCGTCGATCAGCAGCACGATCAGGTGGGCCTTGGGATGGTTGGCGGTGATGGAATTGGCAATCTTCTGCATCAACACAGTCTTCCCGGTCCGCGGCGGCGCCACGATCAGGCCGCGCTGACCGAATCCCACCGGGCTGATCAGATCAAAAGCCCGCATCGCCAGATCCTTGAGCTTTTCATTCTCCAGAATGACCCGGCGGTTCGGAAAGAGGGGGGTGAGATTGTCGAAGTGGATCGGGGCCTTACGCTTGCCCACATCCTCGCCGCCGACGGTGTCCACCGTGGCCAGCGCGAAGTAGTGGTCCTTGTCCACTGGGGAGCGGATCTCCCCACCGACTCGATCCCCGCGGCGTAAGCCATACTTACGGATCAAGCCCGGGTGCACGTAGATGTCCTCGCGCGTGGCGAGGTAGTTGTTCGCCTGGAGCCGCAGGAAGCCGTAATGGTCCGGCAGAATTTCCAAAATACCCTCTCCGGCCACTCTTCCGTTGTTGATCGCGTGCCGGCGCAGCATTTCAAAAATCAGTTCGTACTTGCGAAGACCCCCGGGATTTTCCACCCCGATCTCGATCGCTTTTTCCGCGAGGTCCTGAAAGGACATGTTTTGCAGGTCGTCCAGCCGCATGAGCGGACCGGTCGGCCGGGGAGCCTCCGGACCCCCGCCTTCGCCGCCACCATCAGGTCCGCCCTCTTCGGGCATCCGCCGGTAGTCGTAATCGTCGCGGTAGCCGCCTCCGCCACCCCCACCACCCCCGAAGCCGCGCCGATCGCGCCCTCCGCCCCGCCGCCGCCGGAAAAAGCGCTGCCGGCCGCTGTAGTCATTGCGAGGACCGTAGTCTCCGCCGCGCGGCCCGTAATCCTGGTTGCCCTGTTGTTCTGGTCCTTCGCCATTCATGATTTTAATTCCTCTGGTGCTGGCCCCCTTCGCGGGGCGGATTCCGGTCAACCCCGCCCGGGGTTCACCAGCTGTTCCGCCTGGTCCCGCAGGAGCTCCAGACTTCCTTCATTCCACAAGACCCGGTCACTGGCTTTGGCTTTGGCTTCGGCCGTCCATTGCTGGGCGATCCAAAAGTCCGCCGCCGCCGGCGTCAGACCCCTCGCGAGGAGTCGTTGCCGTGACACTGAAGCCCGGCAACCGACCATCACCCGAAGGTCGAAGGGTTCGTCCACTCCGGCCTCGAAGAGCAGTGGGATGACCACGGCGACGGGCTGGTGGGGAGCGCGGCGAAGGTTTTCGCCGACTTCGGCAATCCAGGTCTCGCGAACGATCGGATGGATGAGGCGGTTGACGGTGGCGGTTACGGAAGGATCCCGGATCATCGCCGCGGCCAACAACCCGCGGTCCAAGTCTTCCGAGGACGATAAAATCGAGCTCCCCAGCGCGTCAACCAGTTTCCGATAACCCTCCGCGCCTGGCTGATACAGGCGGTGGACGATCTCATCGGCGTCGATCACCTTCCACCCTTTGTCGGCCAGAATTTTGCCCAGGGTGCTTTTACCGGCAGCGATTGTCCCGGTAATGGCGATGACCGGGGTGCCAGCGGGCTTGGCTACCCCCCAAGGGGCGGGTATCTTATTCGAGCTCATCGATGGCGGCCGTAGTTCAGTTGGTAGAACTCCAGATTGTGGTTCTGGCTGTCGCGGGTTCGAATCCCGTCGGTCGCCCATCCTTTTCCGGTTTCGGAAGATTCTCTTCCCATTGACGCAACGCCGGGCCCAGCCGCAGATCTGGGTCATTCAGCTCATACCAGTCCAACAGCTTGTCCGCCTGCACCCGCCAGCGCCGCCAGCGCTCGACCGCCTGGTCCGCATCCCGTAAGGCGGCTTCCCTCTCCTTGTTTGCTTCGTCTTCCTCCGGCACCAGAGTCATGGCCTGACGATAGCGGAAGATCGCGGGGCGGAGAAAGGGATCCGCGGTGGCTTCAAGCTTCATCAGCTCCGT
>JBEANM010000132.1:0-6361 GCA_041165425.1 Verrucomicrobiota bacterium | reverse complement strand
TTTCTGCGGTTCCCGACCGTTTCGGCCGACCCGGCCCGCGATCAGGCGATGCGCGACTGCGCCACGTGGCTGGAGAAGAAGTTCGGAGAGATGGGCATGGAGGCGGAAATTGTGGCGACTCCCGGGGCTCCGGTGGTCTTGGCCAAGTGGAGCAAGCCGGGGGGCGGAAAAAGGCGGAGGGTTTTGATTTATGGGCACTACGATGTGCAACCGGCGGAGATGGGGGACGGCTGGACGGGGGATCCTTTTGAGCCGCGGATGATGGATGGCATGGTGCTGGCCCGCGGTTCCACCGATAACAAAGGGCAGATCTTTGCCCATATGCTGGGGGTGGCGGAGGCGATCCGGGAAGGGGGTGCGGCCACCGATGTGGTCTTTGTGGTGGAAGGCGAGGAGGAGGTGGGGAGCGACAATCTGGAGGCGGTGCTCAGGGCCCGGAAGCAGGAGCTGGAATGCGATGTGGCGGTGATTTCCGACACCAACATGGCAGGTCCGGACCAACCCACCCTGACCTATGGGCTGCGGGGGATTGCGGCTTTGGAGGTGGAATTGACCGGCCCGTCCCATGATTTGCACTCCGGGGTTTACGGCGGCGCGGTGGTGAACCCGATCAAAGTGCTGACCCAGCTGTTGGCCGGGCTGCATGATGAAAAGTGTCGGGTTACCGTGTCCGGGTTTTATCAAAAGGTGCGCAAACCGGCGGCATGGGAACGGAAGGCGGCGAAGGATTTAGGCGTTCCAGATAGCGAGGTGAAGCGGCAAGCAGGCAGTCCGGCCTTGGGGGGAGAGCCGGGATACACCGCGATCGAGCGAATTGGAATGCGTCCGACGGCGGAAATTAACGGCATCACCGGTGGATACCAGGGGCCCGGCCCGAAGACAGTTTTACCGAGCAAGGCTTCGGCCAAGCTGACGTTCCGTCTAGTACCGCATCAGGATCCGGCCGAAATTGCGGGCCTGGTGGAAAAGCATCTCCGGAAACATTGTCCCAAGACGGTCAAGATCAAGGTCACCCGGCATCATGGGGGACTGCCGTACTTCTGTGATCCGAAGAAAGATTTCGGACCGGCGGCGGCGCGGGCGCTCAGTCAGGCGTGGGACGGGAAGAAGGTGAAGTATCTTCTCGAGGGGGGCACGATTCCGATTGTGAGTGTGATCCGCAAGGTGCTGGGGGTGGAGACGTTATTGGTGGGGCTGAGTTTGCCCGATTGCCGGGCGCATGGCCCGGATGAGACGTTTCCCATTTCTTATTTGGAGCGCGGGGCGAAGATGAATCGCGCACTGTTGCGGGAGATTGCGGAAGTTTGAACCCAATTCGGCCCCGGCGGAGCGGGGCCCTACAGAACGGATAATGCTAGCCTGAAAAACTCTGTAGGGACGCGCTCCGTCGCGTCCGATGGCTAAACCTTCACCATCCCCCTTAACTGGTCATACAGCTTTTGCAGGTGTGGCATGGCGACGCCGGCGGCGGTGCCTTGGCGGAGAGCCTCTCCCCAAATCGATTCCAGTTCCACGGGCTTGCCGGCTTCCCAGTCGAGCTGACTGGAAGATTTGTAGTGGCCCATGGTTCGGGTACGGGCGATCTCCTTTTCGATGAGCTTTGGGTCCTGCGGATAACCCAGCCTCGCGGACGCGGCCAAAACTTCGGCCATAAGATCCTTGGCCTCCTGCAGCATAGAGGGATCCTCCAGCACCTGTTGGGTGTCACATCCTCCGGGACCGCCGGCGATGCCGAGGCCGTTAAAGGGAACATTCCAGACCAGTTTGTACCAGCGGGCGGAGCCGATGGAGGGGGCCACGGTGCAACCCACGCCTGCGGCAGAAAAAATCTTTGCGAGGGAGCGGGCCCGTGGGGTGTCACCGCCGGAAAGGTCGGAAAACTTGATATCGGTGCAGGCCAGGTTGCGGGCCACGCCGGGTTCAGGTCGGGAAACACAGACATGGCAGACGCCCCCGAGCACCCGCTCCTTGCCGGCGATGGTGGCAAGGAGTTCCTCGTTGCCGAGGCCGTTCTGCAGGGTGCAAACCACCGTGTTGGGGCTAAGAAGAGGCGGGATCAGCCTCTTAAGGTCCGCATTCGCGGTGGTCTTAATGCAGACCAGTACCAAGTCCACCGGGCCGATTTCCTCCGAACTGCCAAAGGCCCGGACGGGTTGTAAGTGAAAATCCCCGTAGGGGCAGCAGACTTGGATACCGTGTTTTTGCAGGTGGGTGAGATCTCTTCGGGCCAAAAAGGTGACGGGCAGGCCGGATTGGGCCAGTTTGGCTCCGTAGTACATGCCGAGAGCGCCGGCTCCGACCACCGCCGTGGCGGGAAAAGAGGGTAAAGGAGTGTTCGGTCCTGGGGGCATCTGTTTAAAATATAATGGAAGGCTTGGAATTTACAGGTCTTTGCGGAGAGGCGAGGATGAGTCTCGTCGGGTCCATAGCTCAACGGTTAGAGCAGGGGACTCATAATCCCTTGGTTCCTGGTTCAAATCCAGGTGGACCCAATCGTTAGCGGGAGGCGGGAGGTGAAAAGGGCCAAAAGGAAGTGATTCACCGGTTGTGGGCATCGGATCAGAAAAGCCCGAGTTTTTCGGAGGAAAAAGCGAATGCGGGGTGCAAGCCTTTCCACCGGTGAAAGCACATCTGCTCGCGCTAGGTCTGGGGCTGGCCGCGGCTATTTCCGTGGGGCAGGAAACCAGCTCGCAGCGTTTGGAAAATGCCCAACGGGGGATGGCGGGAGCGAGTTGGCCCAAAGCCGGACAACCGTTTGAGTCCTCTTTCGGGGAAAATGAAAGAGACGTCCGAAATCTCCCCCCGCTTTTACGGGTCTGGCAAAGAGTTTCAGGCGCCTCGGCTGGATCACGTGCAAAAGCAGGCTGCGCTTGGGCAGAAGCCTGCTTGGGAGGGGGGGGGCGCGCGCGGGTGGGAACAGGTCCGCTGGCAGCAAGTGGACAGCTCATCGGTTGGAGCCAAACGAAGCGAGCGATTTGAGCCGTCTGCTGCCGTGCAGGACCAGCGGTCTTGGCAGTTTGAGGAAGTGGCGCGAAAGGATGCACCGGACTGGTCGTCCCGCGTGACCCGCACGGTGCAGAAGAGCGACGGAACCCTGCGGATGTATGAGGGACGGTTGACGCGGGTACGGGAACAGGTGTGGCGTGAGGAAGAGAACCAGCGAGATCTGGGGCCGGGTCGCCAGGAGAAATTCCGGCCGGAGGAGGTGGAGAAGATGTTATCCCAGCCAGTGGGGGAGTTTCGTGGGGCCGCTACGGAACGATCTCCAGCGGCATCTCCGCTTGCAGCTGCGGATAATTGATCAAGCTGGCCGTCAAGGTGGCCGATCCGGCAGGGAGTCTGCCCCGAAGGGCTTGGAAGGGGATATTGAGCTGATAATTCAGCCGTTCTCCGGGATTGAGAAAGCTGTAGCCGGCATCGGGAGCAAACTCAAAGTCCTCGGACCAAGTGTACACCACTTTTCCCTCGGCATCGCGGACGACGGCTTCACAGCGCTGGGCGGTGGGAAAGTAGAGGAAAGTGCCGGTATTAGCGCCGTTGGTGACGGTGAACTTTAGGCTGATCTGATCCTCCGGTTGTGGATCCCGGATCTTTTTTAAGCTTAGTTCCCCAGGGGTGACTTCCAGCTTGGTCTTAAAGGATTCCAAGTTGAGTTCGTTGGCGCCCTCAAAGCGCCTTTTGGATCCCTCGATAAGAAAACCGCCTTTGATGAGTCCGGGGGCGCCTTGGAACTGTTTGGGCATCGTGTCGCGGGAGGCGTCGACTTCGGCCCAAGCGGCGGAAGTGCACAGGGCAAGAGCCAGAGGGAGATAGCGGGCCACGGGGAAATTTTGGAGCAACGGGCTGAATCTGGCAAATCAGGGTAGTGCGTAAACAGGAATCGTCCGCGGGGCGGGGCAAAGATAGGGTAATTTTATGTTGCGGCTTTTTCCGTGGCTCGTAGGGGCCTTTTTATGGGTGGGGGCGGCAGAAAAGCCGCCTGTCCTGCTTCGGGTGCATCTGCAGGCGCCGGAGGGTGCCCAAGGCATGGTGACTGTCCCGGTGACCTTGTTGAATCCCCCGGAAACCATCGCCATTCGAAATCTCCCTGAGGTTTCGGAAAAGGAGATTCAGCAAATTCGCACCCTGGCCGATGGCACCATCATGGTGGCTTTTGATGATTTTGGAAAAACGAAGCTGGAGGTGGCGACCAATACGGGCCGGGGGTTGATTCTGGTCGTAATCGTGAACGGGCGGGTGGTGTACGCCCCCACGATCGATACCAACCTAACCCAAGGGGCGCTGGCTTTGCCGGCGGGCTCTATTTTCCCCGATGAAATTCAGGCTTTGAATGACGCCAGAAACAAGGAGAAGGCACAGAAGCTGAAGCAGCTGTAAGATCGGGGTAAACTTAGACTTATTCAAAGAAAGTTGCCTTGGTAGGTAGAATTGTTTGGACGTCTGCGCCGCAACAAGGCAATCGGATGCCGTGAATCTGTTCCGGAATATTGGGTTAGGATTGGTGTGGGGTTGGGCTTTTTGGGCTCTGGATGGAAGAGCGGCGATGGATGCGGCGGGTCAGGAAGCGGCGGGGATTGTGGCTGGAATTCAAAAAGAGAGCGGCGCCCGACTGGTCTATAATGAGAAAACCTTTCGCTTGGAGGTCCGGGATGACCTCGGAAACTTGTTGGAGGAGTTTCCTGCAGGAGCTGTCAGTCGGACGGTTGACGTGGCCGGGCAAGAGTATCGCCTGAGTTTTGGCAAGGATGAGGCGGGGCGTCCCAGCGTCATCGTTCGTCCCGGTCCCGCCATGCAGAAACCTCTGCTGGTGGAGGTTTTTGGGCGGAAAGCGGTCCTGTCACCAAACGCCTCTCTTCTGGCCACATTGGCGGAGGATCGGCAGGTCTTCTATGAGCCCTCCATCTGTGGCGAGGTGTATTACATTGAGGATTTTGGCGGTCCCGGAAGTAAGGTAAGCCGTCTTGCTACTACCAAGCGGGAAGTGGCGGTTTTGGCGAAACCTTCCGATCCCACAGGGGCTGGGCCAGGGGCTTTGCGGGCTTCCCAGAATGATGGCAAAGAGATGGAAAAGGCTGGTGATGCCTTTAAGTCTGCGATGTTTGCGGTTCTTGGGTTGCCGGACAAACAACCTTCCGGAAAAGCCAAGGTTTACCGCCTAAGGAGCAACAGCGGTCAGGAAGAGTCTGAGCAAGTGGCCGACCCAGTCTCAGCTGAAGCCGGTAGACCCTAGGCTGCTTTTCTTAGAAGGCCTCCCTCAGGCGTGGCAAAGATTCGCAAAGGCAAGGAGCTAAGCTCGGCACGTCGGATTTGGTTGATGATTTCTGCGTCGAGGGGCTTTGCCAAAAGGCGAAGCCACTGGTTAGGTCTTGGGACTGGCCAAGGCTCCAACGGTAGATATGGATTAATGCTGGCACTGCCCCATGGCCAAGCCGAGGCCTCTGAAACTAATTTTGCGGCTAGGGCATTCCGCTCGATATAGGCCGCGGTCTTTAAAAACGCATCCGCACCTTCGACAGGGTGGGAACGGAATCGGTTTTGATAGACGGCTCCCTGCCCTACCGCATCGTGGGACTTACGCCAGCGAGTGGCGTGGGTGGTTCCGAACCAGTGCATAAAGTGGCTCACGGCTTTCGGTTGTCGGGCCTTTATCAGCAGGTGCCAGTGGTTCGGCATGATGCAGTATCCAAAAATGGACACCGGAAATTTTTCCAGTGCTTCGCGAAAAACATCCAAAATCTGAAAATAGTCATAAGGGGTCTGAAAAAGGGGGATTTGTCCGGCGGATCGGTTGCAAAGATGGAAAACCACTCCGGCGGGGCAGGATCGGCGTTTTCTCGGCATATAGGATAAGACCGCGAATTTTCGGAAAAGATGCGCTCTAAATATTTTTTTTAGATTTTAAGGCCAGATTTGGGGACAGACCTAGGGTCAGACCCCGGGACAGAGCTGGGGTCTGACCCTAAAACCAGAGGTTTTGGGGAGTCGGGGTGAGCGCTTATGGATTGAAGGGTTGTTCAGATGTTTTTCGGAGTTGGGTGTGAATGGCAGGCCAAAGGAAGGCGGAAGGGGTTGACGGAAGAAAGACAAGATGTAGTGGTGAACGGGTGGGGATATACCGCATTTTGCAGGATCAACTGGAAATCCATACTACCCGTGGGGTGGCCAAGGAGGTGATGGGGAGGAGTCTAGGAGGCTGGACGCCAGGCCATTCCCGCAGGAATCCGATGGTTCAGGTACGGATGATTTCAAATGTTTCCCGGGTGTTTGTACCGGCTAGGCGGTCGTTTTCATATCGGGGTGGGAACTGGGTCCGGAGGGTGGGGCGGCGGGTGGGGAGCTGGGTGGGGGCGGGGATCAAGTT
>JBEANM010000131.1:0-5079 GCA_041165425.1 Verrucomicrobiota bacterium | reverse complement strand
GTCTCCCCCTACCGGCCCGCCCCGGTCGGTCTTCTTCTTCCGCTCGACTCTTCCGACGTGCTGGAACCCACGCAGGATGACCAACTCGGCCGCGCCCTCGCCGCCTTTGAAGCCCCGGTGCTTCCCGCCGTGGCCCTCCGCGAAACCGGAAAAACCGAAAACCTCCAACTCCCGGCCATTCCCCACCGCGGTTCCCTGCACGGACTCCGTCCCGCCGAAGGTTTTCTCGCCCCGGAGGAAAGTTTACGTCGCACCGCGCGGATGGCCGCCTGGAAAGTGACTCCGGAAGCGGATCAACACGTCCACCGCCTCCCGCTGGTCTTTCGGCAGGGCGACCAAGTGGTGGCCTCCTGGCTTTTGGAAATGTACGCCCGCGCCGCCGGGGCCGACCTCACCCGTTCGGAACTCTCGGGTCGCCGGCTCATCCTGCGTGACGAACAAGGCCGTCCTTTACAGACGATCCCCGTCGATCTCCGCGGTTCTGTGCCCGTCGACTGGAACTCACCGGATCCCTCCCCGATAAAAATGGAGATCCGTGCCGTCGTGCTCGCTTCTGAGCAGGAGCGGATCGGCGTTACTCCGGTTTACGATCTTGGCACCCTGACCAAAAAGCCGCTCCTCGTGGCTGCCACGCTCCCCGAAGTGGATCCGACCATCGACTCTCCGTGGGGACAGAAAGCCATGGCCGATGCCGTGCTCCGCACCTGGAGCCGACTGGCCGCCGGCCCGCTGCCCGTGTTGCATCCCCCACGCTGGTTCATCCTCGGCTGCGTTTTCTTGGCGGCTTGGGCCGGCCTTGTGCTGCCTGGCCGCTTCCCGGTTCGGGTCGCCTCCGCCCTTGGGACCATCCTGTTGGTTTTTGCGACTGGCTGGTTGGCTGCCAGATCCGGCGGCTACAGCGGCGCGCTGCCTTTGGCCCTTGGCTCCGGCTTGGCCCTACTTCTTTCCACCCCCCTTTGCCGCTGGCTGGAGACCGGTCATGTTCGTTGATCGTGTCCGGATTCATGCCCGCGCCGGCGATGGCGGGGATGGCGTGATCAGCTTTCACCGCGAAAAATTCGTCCCCCGGGGCGGGCCCGATGGTGGCGACGGGGGCCGAGGCGGGGATGTCATCCTCGAGGTGGATCCTCAAATCAACAACTTGATCGACCTCCGCTTTCGCCCCCATGCCCGCGCCGGCCACGGCATCAAGGGGGGCGGCAATAATTGCACCGGAAAAAACGGCAAGCCGTGCGTTCTCAAAGTTCCCCTGGGCACGGTCGTCTATCCGCTTCCACCCGGGGAAGAAGGCGAGGCGCTCGTCGATCTCACCCGCCCGGGCGAAACCCATTTACTTTGCCGCGGAGGCCGGGGCGGACGCGGGAACGCCCGCTTTGCCAGCTCCATCCGGCAAACCCCCCGCCATGCGGAGGAGGGTCAGCCAGGAGAGACCGGAGAGTTTGTCCTTGTCCTCAAGTCCATTGCCCAAGTCGGCCTCGTGGGTCTGCCCAACGCCGGGAAATCCAGCCTGCTCGCCGCCCTTTCCGCCGCCAAACCGAAGATCGCCTCCTACCCCTTCACCACGCTGCATCCCGCGATCGGCGTGGTGGGCTCCGCCGAGGAAAACCGCTTCACCGTCGCGGACATTCCCGGGCTCGTCGAAGGCGCCCACGCCGGCAAAGGTCTGGGCCACGACTTCCTCCGCCATATCGAACGGTGCGCCTTACTTCTCTTCGTCATCGACGCCGCCGGCACGGAAGGCCGTCACCCCGCGGAAGACTATCGTCTCCTTCGGAAAGAACTTCGCGAATATGACCCGGGCTTGGCCCGCCGCCCTTTTCTGGTGGTAGCCAACAAAGCCGACCTCCCGGAAAGCGCCGATCACCTCGGCCCTCTGCGGCAGGCCGCCCGCAAGACCGTCCTGCAGATTTCTGCCAAGACCGGTCAGGGTATCCCTGAATTGATCGCGGCCTTGCGCGAATCCCTGCCCGCTTGACCGGCTGGGATAGATACTTAACATCCTTAAACATTCATCCAATGAAGCATTTTTGGATCTTTTTGGCCCTATTGGCTTTGGCTTCCTGCAAAAAAGGAGGAGGCCCGCCCAAAGACGCCCCTGTCCCCGTCGAACTGGTGGCGGTGGAGACCGGTCCTCTTTTGGAAAAGCTTCAGGCCACCGGCAGCTTGGATGCCGAAGAATCGGTCGACCTCAAACCCGAAGTGGACGGCGAGGTCACCTCCATCCAGATGACCGAGGGGGAAACCGTCAAAAAGGGCGACCTCATCCTGCAAATCGATGAGTCCAAACAGCGGGCCGCCGTGGCCGAAGCGGAGGCCGACTTTCGCCTGAGCGATGAGAATCACCGGCGCGCGGACATGCTGCTTTCCGACGGCACCATCTCCCAGCAGGAACACGACCAAGTCTCCTCCGCATACCGCCGCTCGGAAGCCAGCCTGAACCTTGCCCGAAAGCGCCTCACCGAATACACCATGACCGCTCCGTTCGACGGGATCTTGGGGCGACGCTATGTCAGCGTCGGCCAGTACGTCAGCCCCCAGACGATCCTCGTGAGTATCTACGCCCTCGACCGCATGAAGCTCGATTTCAGTGTGCCGGAACGTTACAGCGCCCGCGTCAAGCCGGGCCAAACCCTCAACCTGACAGTGTCCGCGCACGGAGACGAAAAATTTTCCGGAGAAATTTACCTAGTGGAGCCCGAAGTCGAGGCCGAGACCCGCACCGTCCAGATCCGCGCCTACGTTCCTAATCCCGATCACCGCCTGAAACCCGGAATGTTTGCCAGCGTCAGCCTTTCCGTCGGCACCAAGGATTCGGCCCTCACCGTCCCCGAAGACTGCATCTTTCCCCACACCGGGGGCTTCGCCGTCTACCGCGATGCTGGCGGTGTAGCTGAACTCGTTCCCGTGCAGACCGGGATCCGGATCCCCGGCCGCGTGGAAATTCTCAGCGGCCTCAAGGCGGGAGACCTCGTGGCTCGGGCCGGCAATCTCCGCCTCTCCCCTGGCCGCAAGCTCCAGCCCCAACCCGCTACCCCGTGAACCTTCCGGAATTCTGCATCCGGCGGCCCATTGCCGCCGTCATGTTCAACTTGGCGCTAGCCCTCGTCGGCCTGGTGGCCCTCTCCCGCCTGCCGGTTCGGGAACTGCCGGACATCGATCCTCCCGTGGTCTCCGCCACCACCGTCTATCCCGGAGCCAACGCTGAGCTCGTCGAAGCCGACGTCACCGAGCCCTTGGAGCAGGAAATAAACAACATCCCCGGGATCAAGATCCTCCGCAGTGAATCCCGCGAACAGGTCAGCATCATCACCGTAGAGTTCGAACTCAACCACAGCGTCGACATCGGGGCCCAGGATATTCGGGACCGGATCAGTCGCGTGCGGGATAAACTCCCGGAGGACATCAAGGAACCGATCGTTGCCAAACAGGACGCCGATGCCCAGGAGGTCATGTGGATCGCCCTCTTCAGCGAAAGCCGGTCCACCCTCGAGCTATCCAACCTCGCCGAGCGCCAGATCCGGGATCATCAATTTTGGCGGGCAAAAGCGGCCCTCGATGCGCATCTGGCTCGACTCCTCCAAAATGGCCGCACGCCAGATCACCGCGGCCGACATCCGCGCCCTGCTCCAAAGGGAAAATGTCGAGCTGCCTTCTGGGCGGATCGAAGGGGAAAAACGCTCCCTCAGCATTGTGGCCCGCGGTCGGATGGATCAACCGGAGCAGTACGCCGACCTCATCGTCCGGGAAGTGGCGGGCTCACCGGTCCGGCTTCGCGATGTGGCCACCGTCGAAATCGGCCCGGAAGTCGAGGGCACCATCGCCCGGTTCAACGGCAAGCCGGCGGTCGGCCTCGGCGTGGTCAAGCAGTCGGATGCCAACGCCATCGACGTGGCCCGCCGGGTCCGGGCAGAAATCGAACGCATCCGCCCCTCTCTTCCGCCCGACGTAAGCCTCGACTTTCCTTTTGATTCCTCCCTTTACGTGGAAGCCGCCATCCGGGAAGTGGCCGAAACGATCGGCATTTCTTCGCTTTTGGTGGTCCTGTTGATCTTTCTTTTTCTGCGAGACTTCATCGGGATCGTGGTCGATGACGCGATCGTTGTTCTGGAAAACATTGTTCGTCACATCGAGGAAGGAATGCCTCCTTTCCAAGCCAGTCTTCTCGCCATGAAGGAGATCACGGGGGCGGTTTTGGCCATCACCGCCAGCTTGGTGGTGGTGTTTCTCCCCATCGCCTTCCAGTCCGGCACCACGGGAATCCTCTTCCGGGAGTTTGCCATCACCCTGGCTGGTTCGGTGGCCATCTCCGCCTTTGTCGCCCTCACCCTGAGTCCCGCCCTCGGGGCTCACTTTCTGCGGCCCACATCTTCCCAGCTCCCCGCTTACGCCCGCTGGTTTGAACTAGGGTTGGAAAAATTTTATCGTTTTTATGCCCGTAGCCTCGATGCCGCTCTTCGGCACAAGGGGCTCTGGCTTGGTTTCGGCGCCGCCATTTTGGCCCTGACGGTTCTCCTGTATCGCCTGATCCCGCAGGAATTTCTCCCGGAGGAGGACAAAGGCGTCATTGTGGCCGTCATCATCACCCCGGAAGGATCCACCAGTGAATCCACCGACCAGTACGTCCGTCAGGCGGAAAAAATCGCCGCGGACTATCCGGAAACCCGCGTCTTTTTCTCCGCCGTTGCCCTCGACCGGGGGGCCCCCGGTCAGGCCAACCAGGGAATTATGTTCATTCGCCTAAAGTCGGACCGGGATCGCTCCGCCCAGGAACTGGCCCGGCCCGGAGCCCGCGGCTCCATGTTCACGCGGATGATCACCGAAATCCGGGGCGCGGTCGTCATCCCATTCCTGCCCAAGGCCGTGGGCCGCGGATTCGGCGAAACCTTCCAAGTGGTCCTCCAGGGACCCGATCTGGCTGTTTTGGAAAAGACCGCCCGCGCCCTGCGGGACGAGATCGACAAGGCGGGCATCCTGAGCCAACCACGCATCAACCTCAACTTTGAAAAACCCCAACTCAATCTCGACATCGACCGCTCCCGGGCCGCCAACCTGGGTATCTCCGTCCGCGACATTTCTGAG
>JBEANM010000130.1:0-3655 GCA_041165425.1 Verrucomicrobiota bacterium | reverse complement strand
CCTGGGGCGTGACCACAGGGATCGCTACCGGCTCCTCCGCCTGCAAGGTCGGCAGAACCAGTCCAAAACCAACAACCGCGAGGAGGATTTGTTTCATCGTGGAAATATGAAACCCCAAGGCCTGATGCCAAGCTTTTCGGTAATTCCGTGCCAACAATCGACTAGCCCAGGCTTTCCTCAATCATCTGCAAATAGGAAACCGTCTGCACATGCCGGGCTTCATCTCCGCGCCGGCTATAACTGTTCAGGAGATTGATCAACATGCGCTCCGCAGTGTCCCGGGGCGTGGCCCGCATGAACATCGGATTCGCCCAGCAGCTGCGTTCCGTTCCAAATTTGGCCGCCAGGTCATCGGCGGAAAGCACCACCCCGCCGTGGAAAGGATCAAAAACCACCCCGCCGATGCCCGCCAAATAATGGCCGGGCGTATTGAGCCCATACACCTCAAGCCCGGCTCGTTGACCCGCAAAGATGTAAACCAAGGCCAGGGCTAAAGGAATACCGAGCTTCGTCTGCAACACCCGATGAAGATAACTGTTGGAAGGATGAAAGTAGTCATCCAGGTTGCCGCGAAATCCTTCCCTTCGGGCCAAAATCTGGCGCAGGGCGGAAATGGAGTCAGTCGGGGAAATGCTCCGTCGCGGCAGGCCCTTCTCTACTGCCTGCCCCAGTTGGTCGAGATAAGCCGTGCCCGTGGCGGTATCCACCTCGGGGTTCTCCACTTCCGCCAACTGCCAGCAGAAGGCCTCCAAATCTTCCCACGTGGCCAACTCCGGACAGCTAGGCTCCCGCCCAGAGTCGGTTGTTGGCAGCTTGCCCCAGAAACGAAGGATCAAACGGGCTCGGGCCTGAATTTTTGGATCCGAACTCTTGGCCAACTCTTCGATCAATGACCCATATCGCCCTTCTTGGGAACGGATCTCACGAACGGTGAGGTCAGCTAGATCGCTATCGTCCCCGGCGAAGATTTTCTCCACCGCCTTCGC
This sequence comes from Verrucomicrobiota bacterium, assembly GCA_041165425.1. Classification (GTDB taxonomy): domain Bacteria; phylum Verrucomicrobiota; class Verrucomicrobiia; order Methylacidiphilales; family Verrucolacustridaceae; genus Verrucolacustris. The sequence continues at coordinate 2,669 of JBEANM010000130.1, read as the reverse complement.
CTGCTGGGCTTCGTGCGGTTGCATCTTTTGGCCCTATCCTTTGAACTGCACGGGAATTTCCCCCCGCTGGGCGGCATGTTCCTCGTCCGAGCACCCCCGGTCGGTGGGTACATCGGTGGCCGCCCGAGTCGGCTGAACAACACCCTTTTGCAACATCCAAGCCTCGACCTCTTCCCCGCTCACATCGGCCAGCATGTGGCCGTCGATTTCCACACAAGGGGAAAGCTCCTGACCGCTCTTTTGGATCATTTCGACCCTCTGGTTGATGTCGTTCCAGATGTCCCGATCTTCAAATGCCAGGCTGTATTTGGCCATGACGGCCCGCACTCCCCGGCTCCACCCACAGTGGGGCTTCAGGTAGGCAATGATCTTGGGCTTGCTCTGTTTTTCGCTCATAAGAGTCAAAATACTGTCACTTTAAATTTTCGCAAGGGGTTGAATTTCAGGCTCCAGGGAGGCCCTCAACCTTGACGTGCACTTCCCGCAACTGCCGGGCCGTGGCCTCAGCCGGCGCTCCGCTCATCACGTCCTGGCCGCGGGCATTCTTGGGGAAGGCGATCACATCGCGGATGCTGTCGTGCCCGAGCAGAAGAGCCATCAGACGATCAAACCCGAGGGCAATGCCCCCATGCGGCGGGGCCCCAAACTTCAAGGCCTCGACCATGTAGCCAAACCGGCTGGTCACAATCTCCCCGGGCAACTTGAGAATTTCCCGGAACAGTTTGTCCTGCACCTCACCTTGGTGAATTCGGATACTTCCCCCTCCTAACTCCACCCCGTTTAACACCAGATCGTAATGCTGGCCCCGCACCTTCTGCGGCTCTTGGTCCAACAGGGCTACATCCTCTTCCACCGGCGCAGTAAACGGATGATGACTGGCTACTAGGTTAGGATGCTCCGGATCCCGCCGCAGGAGCGGAAAGTCCACCACCCAATGAAAATCCAGGTGAGCCGGATCCCGTTTCAGTTTCCCGAGCTTCTCAAGATACTCGGCGCAGCGGACTCGAACCAACCCCAAGACCTCACACGCCGCCGTCCACTGGTCCGCCCCAAAAAGGACCAGATCCCCTTCGGTGATCCCCAGCTTTTCGGTCAGTGCCCTTTTCTCTTCTTCGCTGAAAAACTTCACGATGGGGGACTTCCACTCCCCTCGCTCCACCTTGATCCAGGCCAGCCCTTTGGCCCCGTGGGCTTTGGCCAAGTTGGTGAGCTCTTCGATCTGTCCGGTGGTGATCTCGGCCAGCCCCTTGGCATTGAAGGCCTTCACCACGCCCCCAGCCGCAACCGCGGACTGAAACACTTTAAAGGCCGATGTCCGAAACGTTTCCGTGAGGTCAGCCAACTTTAGCCCGTATCGCCGGTCCGGCTTGTCAGTTCCATAGCTGTTCATCGCCTCGGCAAAGGTCACCCGCGGAAAGGGAGTCGGCACCTCCACCCCGCGAACCTCTTTCCAAACCGCCTTCACGAGGCCCTCAATGACCGCATAAATATTCTCCCGCGTGATGAAGGACATCTCCAGATCGATCTGGGTAAACTCCGGCTGTCGGTCGGCCCGCAAATCCTCATCCCGGAAACAGCGGGCGATCTGAAAATACTTTTCGGCCCCGGCCACCATCAGCAGCTGTTTAAACTGCTGTGGGGACTGCGGTAGGGCGTAGAACTTTCCGGGATTGAGGCGGGACGGCACCAGATATTCCCGGGCCCCTTCGGGCGTGCTTTTAAAAAGTACCGGGGTCTCGATTTCCAAGAACCCCTGTTGGTCGAGATAATGCCGGATCACCAGGGCGGCACGGTGTCTCGCCCGCAGCGCTTCCGCCATCGCCGGCCGGCGCAGGTCCAAGTAACGGTATCGCAGCCGTAAATCCTCGTTCACCCCCTCCTCGTCCAACGGGAAAGGCGGAGTCTCACTGGGATTCAGGATGGTGAGCCCGGTGGCCACCACCTCAATCTCTCCGGTACCTAAGGAGACATTTTTCGTGCCCTCCGGCCGAGGCGTCACCTTACCCGTCACCGCCACAACAAACTCCGCCCGTAGGGTGTGGGCCGTTTCCGCGACCTTGGGTTGGGAAGCCGGATTGAAAACGACCTGCGTCATCCCCTCCCGATCCCGCAGATCGATAAAGATGACTCCCCCATGGTCCCGCCTACCGGAAACCCACCCAGCCAGATGGACCTCTTTGCCGGCATCTGTCGCCCGGAGAGCCCCACAGGAATGAGAGCGCGAAGTCATCCCACCACCTTCGCCCATTCCCCCGGACCCGGTTCAAGGGAAATCTCACCTCCCGCCCTGATTTGGAACGAAATTGCCCCCTGCTTTCGGGTGGCCAATTCCTTCACCCCCAACTTGCCCGCGGCCGCCTCCCGCCCCGCTAACAAGGCCCAGCGGGCCCCCTTGGCTTCCGCCAGTTCCAGCTGCTTCGCCCATTTGCCGTGTCCCGGGTCGTAATCCACACCATGTCCTTCCCGGCGAAGCCCACCCACCAGCTGAAGAGCCAGCGTCCGTTCGCCGGGTTCCGCGACGACAAAGATTTCTGTGGCGGAAGCCGCTGGGCGCAGAAGTTTCTTCTCCACCAAAAGCTCCGCCAGAACGGCATCGCCCATACCGAAGCCAGTCGCGGGCAAATCCTCGCCACCCAGTTTCAGCAAAAGGTTGTCGTAACGGCCCCCAC
>JBEANM010000129.1:0-3688 GCA_041165425.1 Verrucomicrobiota bacterium | reverse complement strand
TCAGAAATCAGCATGACCCGCGTGGTGGAACGACCCACCGTGCCCGTTTTGCCCACCACCCCGCGAGGGGTGACAACCGGCTGGTCGGGAGCGAGGTTCGGGTCGTCCTTCCACCCCCGGTCCACCAGCACGGAGTTCCACCAGTTGGAGGGATCGCGCTCGACCACGCGGCAGGCCAGAAGCCGGTAGGACTGCTGGTCGCGAAATCCCAGCATTTCGCGGAAGCGGTCGTTTTCCGTCCGCAGGTAGTCCATCTGGCGGATTTCGGTCTGCAAACGCACGTTCTCCGCCCGCAGGTTGCGGTTCTCCTCCTCCAGAGCATCGTACTGCCGCAGGCTCTGCCGGAAATCGGCCCAACGATCGCGGATTCCCGCCCAGGTCCGGGCGATCGGGGAAATGGTTTCGATCGTGATCCGCTCTGTCCAACGGTTGGTGACCGGCGCGAAAAAGATGGCGACCACGCCCACCGCCAAAACGACGGCGGAGCCAAGATACATCCAGGTCCGGGACATCGGGGAAAAAGGGTAAGAGGACTTCGGCTGGTGGCAGAGCGCGGGTTAGCCCCGTCCGTCCGCCATGGTCAGCTTGGTCAAAAACTCCAGTTCGTCGAGCACCTTGCCGGTCCCTTCCACCACCGCGCTCAGCGGATCTTCGGCCACGTGGATGGGCAGGCCCGTTTCTTCGCTCAAAAGACGATCCAAACCGCGGAGCAAGGCTCCTCCCCCGGCCAGGACGACACCCCGCTCCACCAAGTCGCTGGAAAGTTCCGGCGGGCAACGTTCCAGGGTCAGGCGGACACTTTCCAAAATGATCTGGATCGGCTCCAGTAGGGCTTCGCGCACTTCCTGGGAAGTGATCGTGAGGGTCTTGGGAAGCCCGGCCACCAAGTCGCGCCCGCGCACTTCCATCGAGGTCTCCTTATCCATCGGGTAAACGGAGCCGATCTTGACCTTAATGTCCTCGGCCGTGCGTTCGCCGATCATCAGGTTATAGGCCCGCTTGAGATAATTCATGATGGCCTCATCCAACTCATCGCCGGCCACCCGCACGCTGCGGCTGAAGACGATGCCGCCAAGGGAAATGATAGCCATCTCCGTGGTGCCGCCACCGATATCGATGATCATGTTGCCGGAGGCGTCCTGCACCGGAAGTCCGACCCCAATCGCGGCGGCCAGCGGCTCCTCGATCAAACGAACACTACGGGCCCCCGCATGGGCAGCAGATTCGCAAACTGCGCGCCGCTCCACTTCCGTGATGCCAGAGGGGACGGCAATGACTAAGCGGGGACGCGGACGCCACCGGTTTTGCCGTTTGGTGGCCTTCTCGATAAAACACTTGAGCATCGCCTCAGTGACCTCGAAATCGCTGATGACCCCGTCCTTAAGGGGACGCACCGCCACAATGGAACCCGGGGTCCGCCCCAGCATCCGCTTGGCCTCATCACCCACCGCCAAAACCCGTCGGGTCGCCTGATCCATGGCCACCACGGAGGGCTCCCGCAGGACCACCCCTTTGCCACGAACAAAGACCAAGGTGTTGGCCGTGCCCAAATCGACACCCATGTCGTTCTCTAAAAAGGGAAAAAGCTTATCCAACATAAATATGTAAAAAGTCATCTTCTTCTAGAAAACCCTTTCCGTCAATACCCAAAACCCCTTTTTGCCCTATCCACGCCCCAAAAGAGGAGTAAAGGAGGAAAAGATGACGCTTCCCGAACAGGTTGGGGTAATGGTGTTGCCCCAAACAGTCTTTTTCCCTCATCACCTTTTGCCTTTGCACATTTTTGAACCCCGTTACCGGGCAATGCTGCAAAAGGCGCTTGAGGGCCCCCGGATGTTTGCTGTGGCAATGGAAGAACCCGGGCGCCCCGCACGCCGGGTCGGCGGCTTGGGACTGATCCGCTCCTGCGTCCAGCAACCGGACGGCACTTCCAACCTGATTCTGCAGGGGCTGGCCCGGGTCCGCCTCGATCATTTCCTCCAGGTTCGCCCATATGTCATCGCCACCCCCGAGCCCCTCAAGGATCCTTCCACCATCACCCCGGCGGAAACGGTCGTGCGCGATGCCCTCGTGGCGAAAATTCTCGAGCATTTGGAGAAAATTGAAACCCCACTCGAGGCCGGGCTGCAGGAGATGAAAAAATTTCTCCGCCACCTCGAAGACCATCATGCCCTGGTGGATCTGGTGGCCGGGTGCTTTCTGCAGGACCCTGAGGCCCGCCAGACCATCTTGGAAACAGCCAACCTGACGGAAAGATTGCGTCTCCTGTGCCATAAGATTTCAGAGATTAGCCAGAAACTATAAGGTCTGACTTACGTCTTGGTTTGACAGGGAATTTAGTATCCCTTAAGGGATACTAAATGATTGAGCGGCTCCCTTAAAAAGGATATATTTCTTGTTATTGGACTTGGTTGTCCGAAATAATTTTATGCCACTGAAAAACAATCCTACTATCGCAGACATTAAAACCTCCGTAACCCCGTCGGCTCGGAAGACTATTCCCTGGAAAAACACTCCATTAACCGTTGGCACTATTTCGACCGAGGCAGGGTTGAGCCATCTCGGCAAACCCCCGGCAGGCATCGACGTGGCCGAGGTTCGCTTGGACCTGTTGCTCTCCAAGGGTGTCTCGCCGGAAAAAATCCAGGAAGCCATGGCCAAAAAAGAGCTGCCCATCCTGCTCACGCTCCGGACCCGGGAAGAGGGCGGAGCCTTTAACTGGCGCTCCCGCCAACGGGTTCTCTTTTTCCTCGCCTTTCTCCCTTTCGCCGACGCCGTCGATCTGGAACTGACCAACCTGCCCCGCCTCGGCCGGGTCCTCCGGGCTGTGCGCCGTGCCAAACGGGATCTGGTTCTGTCTTCCCACTCCCTGAAAAGAAAACTGACTCCCCTTCGCCTCAAACGCCTACTGGCGGAATTCAGGAAAACCCGCGCCCACGTCTATAAAGTTGTGGGCCTTGCCCGTCGTACCAGAGATCTGCGTGCTTTGGCAGAACCGCTCCTCCACCTCCCCCATATGCGGCTGGCGATCCTTGCCTCCGGCCCCTTGGCCACGGCCTCCCGTCTTTCCCTCCCGGGCCTCGGCTCCCGCCTCGTCTATGTGCATCTCGATGAGCCTGCGGCCCCCGGCCAACCCGGCCATGACACCAATTTTACTTTGGCAGGGTTGCGGAACTTTCTTTCCGCCAAGAAGTCCTAGTCCCTAGTTCAGACTGCGCTTGGGGCGCAACGCCCCCGGCACCGAGGTCTCCACTTTGCCGCTGCTGCTGGAAACCACCGGGAATCCTCCGCCCGTCACCACACCCCCCCGATACAGGAATCCGGCCAACAGCCCGTGGATTCCCATCAAAACAAAAATCAAAGCGGCACCCCCTAGGCCCGTTTGCGCGCGTCCCAAACGCTTTTGCTGGTCCGCATGCTCCCGCTCCAGGCGCTCTTCTTGGACCTTGCCCCTCCGGTTTAGCTCCTCCACCAAACGGCTTCTTTCCGTCCGGAGCTTTTCCATCGTCTCCAGCTGCTGCTGCCGCCTCGACTCCTGCCGCCGGTTTTCCGAGGAATTTTCAGATGCGGGCGGAGCTTCGGCCGACTCCCTCTCCAGCCCCTCCATCTGGGCATTGATTTCGCGGAGCCGATCCCGCACCAGCCACTCGGATTCCCCATGGACCGGCTCCCGGACTTCTTTCGGAGT
>JBEANM010000128.1:0-5767 GCA_041165425.1 Verrucomicrobiota bacterium | reverse complement strand
GACGATCTGGGCACCGTCGGAGAAGTAAACCTTGTACCCATTGTCGTGCGGCGGGTTGTGGCTGGCGGTGATTTCCACCCCCGCCTGCGCCCCCAGATGTCGAACGGCAAAGGAAAGCTCCGGGGTCGAGCGGTCCTCTGCGAACAGATAGGCCGTGCCGCCGGCCGCCGCGACCGTGCGGGAGGCGAGCTCCGCGAAGTCCCGCGAAAAATGTCGCGTGTCGTGGGCAAACACCACGGAAGGCGCCTGTCCGGCAAAGTTTTTCTTCAGGTAGTTCACCAGACCCTGGGTGGCCCGGGCCACATTCCCGTCATTCATACAGTTGGTGCCCACCGCCGGGAATTCCGGCCGGCCCAAGGCGGTCGGCGTCCCCTGCTCCGCTTTTGTCACGACTTTGCCAATGGTCCGTCCGCGCAATCCCCCGGTGCCGAAAGCTAACGTGCGGAAAAACCGGTCATTCAGCTCCGCCCACTCCCCGGCCGCCACCAGCTCCCCGATGCTGGCTTCCACCAAAGGCAAGGACTTCGAGGCCGCCGTCATCCGGCGGATGTTCTCCGCGGACTCCCCGGAAAGCTTTCCGGCCTTCACCGCCTGTGCCATCGCCTCGCTCCACGCCTTTGTCATAAAGAATCGTTCTATCTCGATCTCCCCTCGGAGGCCAGTTTCCGCTCCCTTCATCTTCATCTTCATCTTAGTCTGATCCGGTGAAAGCCCGCTGGTTCGTTCGTGGAGACCTGGACGGCTTCGTCGGCCTCTTCATCGATAACCTTCTCCAGCTCCTTCTGATTCTTTCCCTAGTTCCGCCGGTCTGCGGAATTCCGCTCGAGATCGTCGTTTCCCGGATTCTTCCCGCCGCGGCCGTCTCCATTCTTCTCGGAAACCTTTTTTACTCCTGGCAGGCCCACCGTTTGGCCGACCGTACGGGGCGCGACGATGTCACCGCTCTGCCGTTCGGCATCAACACCGTCAGTCTCATGGCCTACATCTTTCTCATTATGGGTCCGCTCTGGCAAAAGACGCAGGATCCCGATCTTGTCTGGGCGGCCGGCATCTTCGCCTGCTGGGCGGGCGGCGTGTTGGAATTGCTCGGCGCGTTTGTCACCGACCCCCTGCGCCGCTGGCTACCACGCGCCTCCCTCCTCGCTCCTCTGGCCGGCATCGCCCTCACCTTCATCGCCATGCCGTTTGTCTTCAAAATCTATGCCGCCCCCGCGATTGCCCTACTCCCCATGCTGCTGGTCGTCTTTGTCTACGCCGGAAAAATCCGTCTGCCCGGTCACTTGCCGACCGGCTTGGTCGCCATTCTCCTCGGTGCCGCCGTGGCTTGGATCCTCAAGAGCCTCGGCCTGGCCCCGGCCGAAACTCCCGCGCCTTCCTCCCCCATCGGATTCCACTTCCCGCTTCCCGCCTTCGACAAGCTGCTCTCCTTCCTGCAAAGGGAGGGAGTCGGGGCATTTTTCTCGGTCATCTTTCCCATGGCCCTCTTCAACGTCATTGGCTCGCTGCAAAATTTGGAAAGTGCCGAAGCCGCCGGCGACCGCTACGCCACCCGCTCCTCTCTTTCGGTCAACGGTCTTTCCACCCTTTTAGCCGGTTTCCTCGGCAGCCCCTTCCCCACCACCATCTACATCGGCCACCCCGGCTGGAAACGAATGGGGGCGAGGATCGGTTACTCCGGTCTGAACGGCATCCTGATCACGCTCCTGTGCCTGTTCGGCCTGACCGGCTCCGTGCTGCGCATCATTCCCCTCGAAGTCACCCTCGGAATACTCCTCTGGATCGGAGTCGTGATCACCGGCCAGGCCTTTTCCGACACCCCCGCGAAACATGCCGTGGCGGTGGCCGTCGGACTCATTCCTTGTCTGGCCGGGTGGGCGGGGCTGATCGTGGAAACGGTGGTGCGGGCAAGCGGCGTGCCCTTGGATGCTGTGGCCGCCAAAACCGGAGGGGACCTTGTGCTTTCCGGTTTGTTTGCCCTCGGCCAAGGATTTCTCCTCTCCAGCATTCTTCTGACCGCCATGGTGGCCTTTGTCATCGACCACCGTTTCCTCGCGGCGGCCGGCATCGCCCTGTTCCGGCGTCCAAGCCCTGGCCGGTTGGTGGGTTGCCCCTTCCTTCGCCGCCGCCTACACGGCCACAGCCTTGGTTCTCCTAGGTCTCAAATTTCTGCCCCCGCCCGCGTCTTCAACCTAATCCGCACCGCAAGCCGTGAAGAAGGCCCCCAAATACCTTTGTGAACGTTGCACCAACTGCTGCCGCTGGCCGGGGGATGTGAAGGTCACCGAAACCGAGATTTCGGCCATCTCCCGCCACCTTGGGCTGGCCGAAAATGACTTCATCCAGCACTACACCCGCCTCCGGGCCGACCGGCGCGGACTCTCCCTCATCGATCAACCGGACGGAGCCTGCATCTTTCTCAAGGGGCAGGACTGCCGGATTCAACCAGTCAAACCGCAACAGTGCCGCGATTTTCCCAACGCCTGGAACTTTCCCGGTTGGCGCGACATCTGCATGGCGGTGGAAGTCACCTGATCCGTTTTCTCCTCCCACCCGCATCCCGCCGCCCCGACGGGGCTTTCCTTTCGGATGACTCCGCCCATCCGCGTAAAGAATCTTTGCCAAAAATCCTTACCACCGCATAGTTCTGTTCAAACCTAGGATGAATCTAGATCAACACCGAGCCACCGCCCCGGGTGACAGGATCCCAAGGATTCAAAAGCTCGCCTACGGTGTGGGATCCTTGGTTAACAACCTGCTCGGCGCCGCCATCGGCATGATGGCCATCGTCCTAAACCTCGGGCTGGGGATGGATCCGGCGGTGGTGGGAACACTGATGGCTCTGCCCCGCCTGCTCGACGCCATGATCGATCCGGTCATGGGATACATCTCCGATCACTCGCGTCTGCGTTGGGGTCGGCGGCGGCCCTTCATCTTCGTCGGCGCGCTGGCGTCCGGCCTGGTCTTCGCCCTGCTTTGGCAACTTCCCTCTGGTTACAGCCAGCACTTCTACTTCTGGTATTTCCTGATCGGGGCGAATCTTTTTTATATGGCCTACACGGTCTACGCCGCCCCGTGGGTTGGTTTGGGGTACGAAATGACGCCCGACTACCACGAGCGCACCCGACTGATGGGTGTCTCCAATTTTATGGGTCAGATCGCCTGGGTGGCTGTGCCCTGGTTTTACGCCTTCATGGAAAATGACGATCTTTTCCCCGATTCCGTCACCGGAGCCCGCTGGTTGGCCATCTTCGTCGGGATCTTTGTGGCCGTCTTCGGACTCGTCCCGGCTTTTCTCTGCCGTGAACGGATGCAGGCGATTGCCGAAAAGGAGCTTCCCGCCGACCGGAAGGACGGGTTTCTCCAGGTCGCCCGGCTGAAAATCCTAGATTTCCTGCAGGGGTTTGCCGCCACGATGCGCTTTCGTCCGTTTCTCATCCTGTGCGGCGCCACCTTCCTCGTGTTCAACGGCTTCATGCTGGTCTCCTCCTTTTCATCCTACGTCATGATCTATTACGTTTATGACGGGAATAAGGACCTCGGAGCCAAACTCATGGGCTGGAACGGCACCCTTTCGGCCGTGGCCACCTTCCTGGTGATCCTTCTGGTCACCTGGCTGGGCACCAGAATCGGCAAGCGGAAAACCTTCTTTATCTCTACCGGCATCTCCGTGGTGGGCTACCTCCTGAAGTGGTTCTGCTACAGCCCGACCAACCCCTACCTGATCCTGGCGCCGACTCCCTTGATCGCCTTTGGTCTGGGCGGTTTGTTCGTCCTGATGGGATCCATGGTCGCGGATGTCTGCGACTTTGACGAATGGCAGACCGGGCAAAGACGGGAGGGAATGTTCGGGGCCGTATTTTGGTGGGTCGTCAAACTGGGCATGGCCCTCTCCCTGGCTCTTTCCGGTTACGCCCTTAACTTCACCGGTTTCGATGTCAACCTTGGGGGCGGCCAGTCGGAACGGACTCTTTTCCTCATGCGCCTGCTCGATGTCGGCGTCCCAGCCATCACTTCCGGCGTCGCCATTTTTCTGGTTGCCTCCTACCCGCTGACGGAGGCCATGGCCCACGAGGTGCGCGCCAAGCTCGAAAAACGCCGGGGCCGGGCTACCGCCTCCGACTAATATGCGGCTTTTACTTTTCGGAATGGCTCTCCTTGCCGCGGGAACGGTTCTCGCCGCCGATTTTCTGCCCCAGAAACCCTCCGCACTCCTGGACCAGCAAACCCTCGCCATCTGCTACTCAGGCTTCCGCCGGGGCCAGTATCCCGACCGCGGCCAGGGAGCCAAAAATCCTTCCCGACAGGAAATTCTCGAGGACCTGCGGTTGCTCAGCCAATCCGCCGGGATCCATCTCATCCGGCTTTACGACAGCCGGGAAAACTCCCGCACGGTCTTGGAGTTGATCCGCGCGGAAAAACTCCCGCTCAAGGTGATGCTGGGCGCTTGGTTGAACGCTGAAATCAGCCCCCACGAAACGTGTGAATGGATCAAAGTGCCCCTGCCGGAAGCCACGTTGGCGGCCAACCGGAAGGGCAACGAGCAGGAGGTGGAGCGAGCGATCGAGCTGGCCCGAGAATTTCCTGAGGTGGTGGCGGCGGTCAATATCGGCAACGAAACTCTCGTGGATTGGAACGACCACCGTCTCCCGGTGAAACGCTTGGCCGGCTTTTTGCGGACAGCCCGGGAGGCGCTGGACCAACCGGTCACCACCGCGGAAAATTACGCCGCTTGGGTCCGTTACGCCAAAGAGCTCGCCGGGGTTGTCGATTTTGTCGGGGTCCACACCTACCCCGTCTGGGAAAAAAAGACCCTCGCCCAGGCCATGGCCTTCACTCTTGAGAATCTCACGGCTGTCCAGCAGGCCCTGCCCGGTGTCCCCTTGGCGATTGCCGAGGCGGGTTGGGCCACGACGGCCTCCGAATTTCCCCAGGAAGCCAACGAAAAAAACCAGGCACGCTATTTTCAGGACCTGCTGGAATGGGCCCGGAAAAACCACGTGACCGTCTTTTGGTTTGAGGCGTTTGATGAGGACTGGAAGGGGGATCCCGCCAATCCCGCAGGCGCGGAAAAGCACTGGGGCCTCTACGATCTGGACCGGAAACCCAAGCAGGCGGCCCGGGAAAATCTTCCGGTTTTACACAAAAAAGGGAAATAACCCCCTTCGGACCGCCGCGGGGTGGGCGGGCTATCCCGCTTTCGGCAGCAAAATAAAACCGCTCTCGCGGTCTCCGATCACCTCGCTTTGCCGCCCTTGGTGGATCCAGTGCCGCAGCCCGATCAGGGCGCAGAAAAGCGCATCCGCCCGATCCTCCACCGGCTTCGACCAACGGTCTCTCAGTAAAGCGGCTGTTTCTGGATTCAGGCGCAGGCCGGAAAAATTTTTCTTGAGACACTGCTTGAGAAGACCCTGGAGCCGTCGAAACTCTTTTCTCCGATCTGCCACGCTTCCCTTTTTGTACTTCACGATCCGTGGAATCCCGAACATCCGCACCATCGCCGGGTGCGGGTAAACTTCAGCCACCGTCTTTTTCCCCGGCGTTGCCTGCCAACCAACCTTGAACCCGTGCTTTTCCAATAGCCGCGCGATCCGGGGCGGACGTGGACACTTGGTGAGGTTGGCCGGATGGCAGGCCGCATGCTCGCGATGAAACATCCGGTGGGTCAACCGATCCACCGGTCGGGTCCCCGTCCGGTTGGGACAGACGATCGGGGCATCCACCGTGATAAAAACCGATCTCCAGCCCCGGGCCTTCGTCATCACCGCCG
>JBEANM010000127.1:0-3713 GCA_041165425.1 Verrucomicrobiota bacterium | reverse complement strand
TTTTCGGGCGTCTTCGCTCCCTGTCGGCCATGGACGCCCTGCTCCAGATTCTCAAGGAAAAGGGCCGTGCCTCGGTGGAGGAATTGGCCCGCTTGACCGGGAAAACCGCCCAAGAGGTCGAGGCCGCCCTTAAAAAATACGAAGCTGACCGCGTCATTCTGGGCTACCGGGCGGTGTTGGATCCCGACCGGATTGGTCACGGTGGCGTCCGCGCGGTCATTGAAGTGCGAATTACCCCGGAGCGGGACGGGGGCTTTGACCGGATCGCCGCCCGGGTGGCCCGGTATCCCGAGGTTGTTTCCTGCCAGCTGATGAGTGGCGGTTACGACCTGCTCATCACGGTAGAGGGGCCAGACCTGAAACAGGTGGCGACTTTCGTGGCGGAAAAACTTTCCACCATTCAGGGGGTGATTTCCACGGCGACCCATTTTCAGCTGAAAACCTATAAGGAGGCAGGAGTGATGTTTCTCGAGGACGAGCGGGCGGAAAGGCTGGCGGTCTCTCCATGAAAAAGCCCGGGGATTTTCTGGCGGATCATGTCCGGGCGGTGCCACGGTCCGGGATCCGGGATTTTTTCGAACTGGTCCAGAAACGCGGGGATGTCATCTCGCTCGGGATCGGTGAACCGGACTCCTCCGCTCCCTGGGGTGTGCGGGAGGCGGCGATCTATGCGCTGGAACACGGACGCACCGGCTACACCTCCAATCTGGGCAGTTTAAAGCTACGTCGGGAGATTGCCCGCTACGTGGAAAAGATTTTTGGGCCCGCCTATGACCCGCAAACCGAGATTCTGGTGTCCGTGGGAGTGAGCGAGGCGATCGACCTCGCGTTACGTGCGGTTTTAAATCCGGGGGAGACGGTGATCTATCACGAGCCTTGCTATGTGTCCTACGCTCCTTCGATTGCGCTGGCCCATGCCAAGGGACGCGCCATTCACACTCGCCCGGAAGACGGATTCCGTCTGGATCCGGCGGAGGTGGCGCGTGCCGCCGAAGGGGCCAAGGTGTTGTTGCTCAATTTTCCGACGAACCCCACCGGAGCGGTGCTTTCGGGACGGGACCTCGACGCCTTGGCCCGCGTCTGCGTGGAAAAAGACCTCTTGGTGATCAGTGATGAAATTTATGCGGAGCTGACCTACGAAGGGCGGCATGAGTCGATCGCCTCGCGGCCCGGCATGAGGGAGAGGACCATCCTGCTCCACGGGCTGAGCAAGGCGTTTGCCATGACCGGGTTTCGAATCGGGTACGCCTGCGCCCCGGCGCCGCTCATCGAGGCCATGATGAAGATTCACCAGTACGCGATCCTGTGTGCGCCCACCCCAAGCCAAGAGGCGGCGACGGAAGCCCTCAAGGAAGCCGATGCCATCACCGAAGAGGCGCGAAACACCTACCGTCTTCGCCGGGATTTCCTGCGGCGGCGGTTGCAGGAAGCCGGCTTGCCTTCCATCCAGCCGGACGGGGCCTTTTACCTCTTCGTCGATGTCCGCGGCACCGGACTTTCCGCGAAGGATTTTGCGATGTGTTTGTTGGAGGAGGAAAGGGTGGCGGTGGTGCCGGGCGAGGCCTTCGGCCCGAGCGGCGAGGGTTTTGTCCGGTGCAGCTATGCCACCTCGCTCGACCGGTTGGAGGCAGCGGCCGAGCGGATCCAGCGTTTTACCGCTCGCCACAAAACCCGGGCGAGCGCTGAGCCGGTGCCCGCCGGAAGGTAGTGTCCTTTTGCGTTACGACGCACTGATCGTCGGGGCGGGCCACAACGGCCTGATCTGTGCCTGTTATCTGGCCAAGGCCGGACTGAAAGTGGCCGTGGTGGAAAAACGGGATTTGCCCGGCGGGGCGGTCTGCACGAGGGACGATCTGGTTCCGGGATTCCGTTTCGATGTGGGATCCTCCGTTCACATTATGATCCATCTCACGCCGGTAGTAGGGGAGCTGGAGTTGGCGCGGGAAGGTTTGGAATACCTCGAGATGGATCCGTGGGCCTATTACCCGGTGGATGGCACAGAGGAGGGGATCTCCTTTTACCGCGATGTGGAGCGGACCTGTGCAAGCATTGCCCGCTTCAGTCAAAAGGATGCCGAGGCCTACCGGCGCTATGTGGAACGTTGGGCGGAACTAAACGAGGGCGTGTTTGAGACATTTTTGGCGCCACCTTCGCCTGGTCGGCTCTTTGGCACGATTGTGAAACGGAATCTGTTTCGGCCGAAGTCACGGCGTCTGTGGTCGAGCCTGGACACGGCGCGGCAACTGATGGCGCCGTATGGCGAGGTGATTCGGGAGACCTTTGAAAACGAGCATCTTCGAACGGCGATGCTTTGGCTCTCGGCCCAGAGCGGTCCCGCGCCGGCGGAGGTGGCCAGCGGCGATATGTTCGGCTGGAACGCCATGATCCATCGGAGTGGGGCCAAGCGGGCCAAGGGCGGCAGCGGGGCCTTGAGCACGGCCCTGGTAAAGTGTCTGCAGCGCCACGGGGGCGAGATTTTTCTGGGGCAACCCGTCCGCAAAGTTTCTCGGGATGGTTCCGGGTGGCGGGTTGAGGCGGGGGAGCGGTCATTCGAATCGGAAAAAGTCGTGGCGGCCTGTCATTTAAAAACATTTTTTGGCGAAATGCTCGAAGGCGGGCCGGAGGATCTGAAGGAGAGAATCGGAAAGGCGCGGATCGGAAACGGCTTTGGCATGGTGGTGCGCCATGCGGTGGAGGAGTTGCCGGTGTACGGCATGCGGCCGCAGGACGGAAAAAACCCCAGGGAGTATCACTCGGCCATGCAGCTGCTTTGCCGCGATGCGGCAATGCTGGACAGCAGCTATCACGACTACCTGGCCGGTCGTCCTCCGGCGCAGCCCAGCGTGGTGGCGATGACATTTTCCTCGATCGATCCGACTTTGGCCCCGGCGGGGAAGCATACTCTTTTTACGTGGGCCCAGTACCACAGCTACGAACTGCGCAACGGGGAGCATTGGGATGCGATCCGGGAGCGGGAAGCGGACAAACTTTACGACCTCGTCTGTCAGTATGCGCCCAACATGCGTGGGAAGATGATCGGGCGCTATATCCAAACGCCCCTCGACTTGGAGCGGGACCTTGGACTGTTGCGTGGCAACGTGATGCATTTTGAGATGAGCCTCGACCAGATGTTCATGTTCCGGCCGCTGCCGGAGATTTCCTGTTACCGGGCACCGATGAAGAATTTGTATCTGACGGGGGCGAGCACCCATCCGGGGGGAGGGGTTTTTGGGGCCAGCGGGCGGAACACGGCGAAGGTGATCCTGGGTTGGCGAGGGTAAGGGGTCGGGCTAAGCTTTCCTTATGGCGACCTCTGCGCCCGTCCGAAAAAAGCAGGCGGATCCGATCCGGCAATTTTCCATCTTTTTGGCAAATAAGGCTGGCCGGCTGCTGGAGTTAATCCGGATTTTGCACAGCCGGCATGTCCATGTGGTGGCCCTGACCATCCTCGACACGACCGACAGTGCCATTGTGCGGATGGTGGTGGACGATCCGGACACCGCCCGGGCGATCTTTCATGAACAGGCCGTGGCCCACACGGAGTCACCGGTAGTGGCGGTGGAGTTGGAGGCGGGAACCGACTTGCCCAAGGTTTTAAGTTCTTTACTGGAGGCGGAGATCAACATTCTGACGGCTTATGGATTCTTGGTACGCCCGGAGGGGCGGTCCGCGATCTGTCTGAACCTGGATGACAACGAGCTGGGTGCCCAGGT
>JBEANM010000126.1:0-3774 GCA_041165425.1 Verrucomicrobiota bacterium | reverse complement strand
CAGGCCGTTGCGGTCCAGGCAGGCGGCGACCATCCGGCCGTCACTGAAGGCGAGGGCGGCGGGGCCGTCCCACGGTTCGTTCAGGCATTCGTGATATTCGTAGAAAGCGCGGACATCCTCGGAGAGGTTATCTTCCGAGCGGAAGGCGGAGGGGACGAGCATGAGCATGGCGTCGAGCGGACCGCGACCGGTGATGGAGAGGAGCTCGAAGGCGTTGTCCAAGCCGGAGGAGTCGCTCCCGCCCGGCTGAATGATCGGGTGGAGCAGGGGCAGGTCGGCCGGCGAGATGCCGGGACCGGCGAGATCAGCCTCGCGGGCGCGGACCCAGTTGCGGTTGCCGCAAAGAGTGTTGATCTCGCCGTTGTGGGCGAGCATCCGGAAGGGGTGGGCGAGGGGCCAGGTGGGGAAGGTATTGGTGCTGTAACGCTGGTGGAAGACGGCGAGGGAGGTTTCAAAGGCCGGGTCCTGCAGATCGGGATAGAAGCGGCCGAGTTGGGTGCCGGTAAGCATGCCTTTGTAGACGATGACGCGAGAGCTGAAGGACGGGATGTAGAAGGGCGGGGTGCGGTCGGCGGCACAACGGTGCTCGATCTCGTTCCGGGCGAGGAAGAGGAGAAGCTCGTAGGCATCGTCGGAAAGCTTTTTGGCGTCGGGCCGGGCGACGAGAAGCTGCTCGATCTTAGGGGCCGAGGCGGCGGCTTTTTCTCCAAGAATGCGAAGGTTTACCGGGACGGGACGCCAGCCGAGGACCTGGAGGCCGCGGCGGGTGACGACCTCCTCGGAAATGCGGCGGATGTGGGCCTGGGCGTAGTTATCCGAAGCGGGCAGGAAAAAGGTGCCCACGGCGAGGTCGTTGTCGGCGTAGAGGCGTTGACCGAGCTTTTCCACTTCGCGCCGGAAAAACTTGGCTGGGATCTGCGTGAGGACGCCGGCCCCGTCGCCGGATTTGGCATCGGCGTCGAGGGCGCCCCGGTGGGCGAGTTGGCAGACACAGCCGATCGCCCGTTCCAGGATGGCGTGGGACTTGCGGCCCTGAATGTCGGCCACGAAACCGACGCCGCAGGAGTCGTGCTCTTGGGCGGGATGGTAGAGGCCTTGGGCCGGGGGAAGCCCGTAATTCAACGGGAATTTAGCCATGGAAGGAATAGCGTACTGGAGATGGCTTTAGGTGCAAGAAGGAGGTTGGGAATCCGCTTGAGGATCAAAGGGTTTCGGGGAATTCTCCCTTATGGCCCTTCGGCGATCTTCGGGCACCCGTCCAATCCGTAAAGTGGTGGTCTGCCTCCGCAAGGGGCGACCCGGCAACGGGGGTGTGGCGATGGTGCTCAAAGAGATCCTGCGTGAGTGCGGGGTCCGGGCCGTCTGGGCCGCGGAAACTGGACTGAAGCGGGCGGCGGGCCGCGGGGTGGACGCGCTGGTGGTGGGCGGCGGGGATGGGACGATGCTGCATGCGGCGCAGGCGACCATGGGTTCCGGAATTCCGATCCTAGGCATCAATCTTGGTTCGCTCGGGTTTCTCACCTCGGTGAAAGCGGAGGAGATCGGCTATGTCCTTCCGAAAATCTTTTCCGGCCAGTACGGTCTGAGTTCGCGTTCGGTCCTTTCGGCCAAAATGGAGGGCAGCAGCCGCTCCTGGTGCGCGTTGAACGAGATTTTTGTCTCACCCGCTCCCGGGAACCTGATGGTGCGGGTCCGGGTCAAGGTGGGGGGAGAGTTTTTGAGCGAATACCATGCTGACGGCTTGCTGGTGGCGAGTCCCACCGGCTCCACGGCCTATTCGCTCTCCGCCGGCGGACCGCTGGTGAGCCCCCGGGCGAAGGCGTTGGTCCTGACCCCGGTCTGTGCCCATGCCATGGCGCAACGGCCGGTGGTGGTGGGGGAGCAGGAGGGGGTGGAGATTTCCCTGAGTTCATCCGAAAAGGCGGCCTGGCTGCGGATCGACGGGGTTCTCGTGGGCAAGCTAACCCCCGGAAAGGTGCTGCGGGTGACGATGGCGAAACCGGTCGTCCGGTTGATGCACCCCGCCGGTGTTGGGTTCTACGGTCTGGCGAGGCAGAAGCTGGGTTGGAGCGGTTCGACGGCGCGGGGCGGTCGATGAGGTTGGCGGAACTGATCCAACCCCGGCTGGTTCTCCTCGATATTCAGGAGACCCGCCGCACGGCGGCGATCCACGAGGTGGCCCTGCTGCTGGAAAAGGATCCGGACATGATCAACTTCCGCTCGTTCTATGATGAACTGCTCGCCCGGGAGCGGCTGGAAGCGACCAGCCTGGGGAACGGGGTGGCCTTTCCCCATGCGCGCACCGATCACGTCAAAAAAATGGTCCTGGCGGTCGGTCGCAGTCCGGCGGGCGTGCTCTTTGAAAATAGCGGGGAGACAATTCATCTGATTTTTGTCATTGGGACCCCGCGGAGGATGGTGACGGAGTATCTGGCTCTCGTCGGCGCGATGGCGCGGTTGTTACGGAACGGGGAGGTGCGCGCGAAGCTGATGGGGGCCAAGACCCCAGAGGAGTTTGCGGCGGTGTTTGCGGAGGACCCCGAGGCGGTGTGAGGGTCCGGCTACGCGATCTCGCAGAGAGCCTGGGGCTCTCGGTCATGGCCGTTTCGAAGGCGCTGCACGATGCGCCGGACATTGGGGCGGCGACGAAGGAGCGGGTCCGGGCGGAGGCGGAAAAACGAGGGTATTGGCCCAACCAGGCGGCCCGGAGTTTGCGGAGCAAGCAGAGCGGACTGATCGGCCTGTTGGTCCCGGATCTCGGTTTGGAGGAAAGTTCCGGCATCGCCGGCGGGCTGCTGAAAGCTGCGGAGGCGGCGGGGATTTCCGTGATGCTGGGAAGTCCAGGGGACAAAAAAGGGGGAGAGGCGGCCCAAGTGAAGGCGATGATGGGGCGCGGTTCCGAGGCTATCTTCATTTTGCCGCGGATCTCGACCGAGCACCGTTCGCTCGCTTTGGAGGCGGTGACGCAGGCGGGTTTGCCCGTGATTTTCTTTCAAAGATATCCGGCGGACGTGGGACCAGGCCGGGCCCGGGTCAGCTGGGTGATGCGGGACATGGGGCAGGCGGCCCAACTGGTGCTCGACGATCTGTGGAAGTTGGGACACCGGACGCTGGCCTATTTCGGGGGGCATCCCGCGGAGCGGAGTCACGCCGAGCATCTTCGGGCCGTGCGGGATGGGGTTCTTCAGCGGGGCATGGAGCTTTTTGGAGAGGCCACCATGGCCGGGCTGAATCCGGAGGATGGGGAAAGGGAGATGGGCAAGCTGCTGGAGAAAAAAAATCGGCCCTCCGCAGTGATCTGCGGGAATGATGCGGTCGCCTCCGGGGTGGCCCGGGCGGCCTTGGCGGCCGGGCTGAAGATCCCGGAGAATCTGAGCGTGGCCGGTCTGGGGAACGGGGAGTTGGCCAAGTACGGGCCCGTGCCTTTGACCACCGTGAGCTTCGGGAATTTGGGGAAAGCAGGTTTTGAGTTATGGATGGCCATCCGCGAGGGAGGGGAGATGAAGCCTAAGGTGGTGGGGTGCGAGCTGGTGGACCGGGCTTCCACTGGGACAGTGCAGGGATAGGAAGCTTCACAGGGAAAATTATCGTTAACGCGAAACGTGAACGAGGAGTCCGATTGTCAGTTTGCGTTCACGTTCACGAAACGCCCTGAGATTTAAAGATCCGGCCTTCTAATCTCCAAAGCAGATGCCGATTTCGCGGGCGTGCTGGACGAACTGGCCTTTGGGCGGAACGGTGCGAATCCGGGCGACGGCATCGGCGATGGGCACG
>JBEANM010000125.1:0-3790 GCA_041165425.1 Verrucomicrobiota bacterium | reverse complement strand
ACCAAAACTCCAACTCCTTTGGGGCCGTAGATCTTGTGTCCGCTCGCACTGATCAGGTCGATGCGGGGATGCCTGAGCTCCACATCCATCTTTCCAAAGGTCTGTGCGGCATCCACATGAAACCAGGCCGGATGGTGCGCCAAAGCCTCGATCAGCTCCTGGATCGGCTGGATCACCCCCGTCTCATTGTTGGCGTGCATTACCGAAACCAGCATTGTGGTGGGACGGAGGAGTCGGACGATCTTATCCGTCTCCACCCGACCCTGTTGGTTGGGGGCCACCAGATCGACCTCAAACCCGTCCTTAGCCAGGTGTTCGATGGGCTCCAGGACTGCTTTGTGCTCGATCCGTGTAGTGATGATGTGGGTTTTGCCATGCTGCCGCCCCCAATGGGCCAACCCCAGGATGGCCAGATTGTTGCTCTCCGTGGCCCCACTGGTGAAGATGACCTCCTCCGGCTTCGCCTCGATCAAAGCTGCAATTTGTTCCCGCGCCTTTTGCACCGCCTCTTTGGCTCGAGCCCCGAAGGCATGGGTTCGGCTCCCCTCATTGCCAAACTCCTCCTCAAAAAAACGACGCACGATCTCTCCCACCGCCGGCTCCATCGGCGTGGTCGCATTGCAGTCTAAATAAACCGGTCCCGTGGACATAAGCGAAGCATCCTGCCGAAATTTTACCTTCCTTTCAAACCTCGTATCCCGCCTCTCCGCCTTCCGTCCCCCTAAACCCAACCCATCTACGATTCTCCATCCCGCCCTAAAATGGAGCCTCGGAAGCACCTCGGAGGTATCTCCGAGGTTAAATGTTGTAAAACTCTGATTTTTAGGTGCTTGCGGGTCCGTACTTACGCCAATCGTCACGCAGCGGTCGGGGTTTTCCGGTGGCCAAAACCACGGAGGCCAACTCCTGCCGGGCACGACAAAAAACCTCGCCGCCAGATCCTAAGACTTCCGACTCCACCACAAAACGTACCTTTCCCACCTGCCCTAACCGGCTCACCACCTTCACCCGGTCACCTAATTTGGCCGGACGCAGATACTCTGCTTCGGTCTTGGTCAGCACCGGACAGCCATGCTCCCCGGCGATCATCTCCCCAATTCCCCAGCCCAGCTTTTCCGCCAAATCCGTCCGCACCGCCTCAATCCAGCGGAGATAGGCCAGATTATGAACCACCCCACCGGCGTCCGTGTCGAAAAAGTAAACCGTGAACTCGCGCTCCGCTTGGGGACTCTTTTGGCTCACAACCGGCCGAACTCCTGCTCCAGCCGTTTGACCAGCAACTTCATGATCTTGATCCGCGCGTACCACTTGTAGTTGCCCTCAATTAGGTTCCATGGAGCAATCCGGGCGTTGGTTTTACGGAACATGTCCTCCGCGGCTGCCATGTGCTCCTTCCATTTGCGCCGGTTCCGCCAATCCTCCTCGCTGATTTTCCAGTGCTTGTAAGGATCCGCCGCCCGCCGTTCGAAGCGCCGCAGCTGTTCCTGTTTCGTGATGTGGATAAAGAATTTCATCAGGATGGCGCCATTCTCCACCAAGGTGCGCTCCATTTCGTTGATTTCCCGGTATCCCCGCTTCCACTCATCTTTTTTAGCAAAACCCTCCACCCGCTCCACCAACACCCGTCCGTACCAACTCCGGTCAAAGATCGCCGTCTCCCCGTTGGCCGGGAGCTTATTCCAGAAGCGCCAGAGATAATGATGCTTCTTTTCCTCCTCCGTGGGTTTGACGATCGACCAGACGCGCACCAACCGCGGATCGAGCCGCTCAGTCATCCGCTTGATCACTCCCCCTTTCCCCGCGGCGTCCGGCCCCTCGAAAACCAAAATCAGATTTCTGGGACTTTCCTGCAGCAACCGCTGGGCATGGAGAAGCTTGAGCTGAAGGGCACGGAGCTTGTCCCGGTAGTCGGATTTTTCATGGATCTGCTTGTCCAGATCCAGTCGGTCTAAACGGCTCCTCATGTCCTCTTTGCCTACCTGTTTCCCGCCTGACCGGCGAGCCAACTCTCCCGTTCGGTCATCGCTTTTTCACAGCGTTTTGGGCATCGTTTCGGGATGACTTTACACGAGTTCGCCGATCCCACGGCCTGGATGGAGGCCATGGTGGCCCGTTGGGAAGCCCTCGGCGGTTCCGCCCTGCAGGCCCGGGGCAGCTTCTCTGTCTCCCTCTCGGGCGGTTCCACCCCGAAACCCCTGTATGGTCGGTTGGCCCAGTTGTCCTGGCCTTGGTCCGCCACCCACCTCTATTTGGGGGATGAGCGCTGGGTTCCGCCGGACCACAAGGACAGCAACTACCGCATGATCCATGAGGCCTTCCACGCCACGGGAGCCAAGATTGAGCGAATCCACACCGAAATCGGCAAACCCGAAATCGGCGCCCGCGAATACGAAAAACGCCTCAAAACGGATCTGGGCGACCCACCTAAGTTTGATCTGGTCCTTCTTGGCGTTGGCGACGACGGCCATACCTCTTCCCTCTTTCCGGGAACCCAGGCCCTGGAAGAGAACAAACTCTTTATGGCCCCGAATTTTGTCCCGCAGCTGGGCGTCTCCCGCATCACCTCCACCTTTCATCTGCTCCGTTTCGCTCGCGCCATCTGGTTCGTCACCCGCGGACCTTCCAAGGAACCCTATATCCGTGCCCTTGCCGCCGACGACGCCACGGCCACATTCCCCGCCGCGAAGGTTCGGAGTGACCGCGGAACCGTGGAAATCTACAATTGCACTTCTCCATGAGCCCTGTCGCCGCCCCCGCCAAACCCAAAGCCACCCCGGCTCCCGCCGTGGCCCCTTCGCCTACCCCCGGGAAGGTGCTACCACCCTTTGTCATGGTCATTTTCGGGGCCAGTGGCGACCTCACCAGCCGTAAGCTCGTGCCCGCCCTTTTCGGCCTGCAACACGAAGGCATCCTGCCCAAGGACTACTCCATCATCGGCTTCGCCCGGCGTCCCAAAAAGGACGATGAATTCCGCAAGGAAATGAAAGAGGGTCTCGAGAAATTCTCCCGTCTCCGCCCGATTTCCAGCGACCAATGGGACAAGTTCACCCCTCGTCTCACCTACCATCAGGGAAATTTCGACGACCCCGCCGCCTACGCCTCCCTGAAGAAAACCCTCGAGGAACTCGCCAAAAACCGCGGCCTCACCCAACACATCTTCTATCTCGCCACGGCGCCCGACTACTTTGCCACCGTGGTGCAACAATTGGCCAAGGCTGGCCTCGTCCGTCCCGGCCTACCGGCCCGGGTCGTCGTCGAAAAACCCTTTGGCCACGACTACAAGTCCGCCCGCCAGCTGGTCGACGATCTGCAGGCCTGCCTGGATGAGTCGAATCTTTTCCGTATCGACCACTACCTCGGCAAAGAAACTGTCCAAAACCTTCTCTACTTCCGCTTCGCCAACTCCATTTGGGAGCCCATCTGGAACAGCAACCTGATCGACAACGTCCAGATCACCGTGGCGGAACAGGAAGGTGTCGGCACCCGCGGCGCTTTTTACGATGAGGTCGGCGCCATGCGGGACATGGTCCAGAACCACATGATGCAGCTTTTGGCGATCACCGCGATGGAGCCGCCCGCCAACCTCTCTTCGGAATCCATCCGCGACGAGAAAGTGAAGGTGCTCCGCTCCATCCCCACCCCCAAGTTGGAGTTAATTCCGGGCAGCACTGTCCGTGCCCAGTACGAGGGATACCGGCAGACCGACCGCGTCTCCCCCAACTCCACCACGGAGACCTACGCCGCCCTCAAACTCCAAATCGACAACTGGCGCTGGTCCGGCGTCCCGTTC
>JBEANM010000124.1:0-7752 GCA_041165425.1 Verrucomicrobiota bacterium | reverse complement strand
TCCCGTCGCTCGGGATTTTTTGTCCAGTGGACAAAGGTAGGGCGCCCGCGGGCATCATCGGTTTCCCATAAGAAACCCAGCCAAACAAAATCTTCCGTCCGCGGTTCGGGTGTGGCGAGTCCCCGGATAAACGGATGCATATCGGGGACATGATCGAAGGGATGGCCCTGGGCAAACACCGTCCATTCGGCCAGAGAGTCGTAGCGTTCGGTGAGGTGATGGAGCCACGCGTGCGCTTCCCGGCCCACGTTGGGTAGGGGAAGGGAGCCGGGCCAAGCCGCATCGGGACTTTTGTCGTAGACGGTGATCCGGAGGCCTCGGGGCAGGTTGCGCAACCAAGCGAGGGGTTCGCCGTGCCGGCAGACGACCACCTCGAGATCTGTCGGACCGACCGACCGGCTCATCCGCCTGCGGTCAGATCCTGGATGATGGTGATGAGCGGCAGGAAGAGGGCCACCACAATGGTTCCCACGATGAGGGCCAGAAGAACAATCATCACCGGTTCCAGCAGGGAGGTGAGTCCGGAGACCGCCACGTCCACTTCCTCTTCAAAAACATCCGCCACCTTGGTGAGCATGTCAGGGAGTTGGCCGGTCTCCTCTCCCACCTGCACCATGGAGACAACCATGGGAGGGAAGATCTGGCTCACCTCCATGGGGGCAACCATGGATTCCCCTTCCTTCACATTGTCGTGGATGCTGGTAATGGCCTCGCTGACCCTCTCGTTGCCGGCCGTATCCCGGGTGATCTGGAGGGCCTGAAGGATCGGCACGCCCGAGGAGACAAGTGTGCCGAGCGTCCGGCTGAAGCGCGCCACGGAGGTCTTGGTCAAAAGATCGCCAAACAGGGGGAGTTTGAGCTTGTAGCGATCCACGGCCGTGGAAATCCCGGGGAGCCGGAGGGCGAAGCGGAATCCCACCGCCAGAACCACCAAGGCCACCACGATGAGGATAAAATTTCCCTGAATGAAGCGGCTGAGATCCATGATGATCTGGGTGATGGCCGGCAGGGGTCGCCCGCCCAGCATGTCCTTAAAAATGGCTTCAAACTTCGGAACGATAAAAAGCATCAGGAACGCCACAATCACCACGGCAATCGTTAAAACCACCAAGGGATACACCATGGCGGAGGTGACTTTGCCGCGGATCCGTTGGCTCTTTTCGGCGAATTCCGCCAGACGGGTCAGCACAATTTCCAGCACGCCACCCAGCTCCCCCGCCTTCACCATGTTGACATAAAGCTTGTTGAAAGCCTTGGGATGCTGCGACAGGGCCTCGGAAAATGTGGTCCCCCCCTCGACGGACTCCGCCAGAATCCCCATGATCTTTTTCAGATTTACGTTTTTTTCCTGTTTGCTGAGCGTCCGGAGACTCCGAAGGAGAGGCAGGCCGGCGCTAATCAGGGTGGAAAGTTGGCGGGTGAAAACGGTCAGGACCTTGGCGGGTACCTTGCCCGTGCCGCTGCCTCCCCCCATGGAAAAGCTAAGCGAAAAGCCTTTGCCCTTGGGTTTAGCCGCGGCGGAGGTCTCGGCGATGTTGGTGGGAAATTGTCCCTGCTTTTTGATGGCGGCTGCCGCATCCGCCGCGCTGTTGGCTTCTACCGTGCCTTGGTGGGTTTTGCCTTGGGCATCGACCGCGGTGTAAGCGAAAAGGGGCATAAGGATTAGGTGTATTTGAGCACTTCCTCGAGAGTGGTATTTCCCTCAAGAATGTTCCGGATGCCGTCTTGGCGCAGGGTGGTCATGCCTAGTTCGATTCCTTTTTGCCGGATGACGACAGAGGGCGCACGCTCATTGATGAGCTGGCGGATCGGTTCGCGGATGTCGAGCAGCTCGTAGATGCCCACCCGACCGCGGTAGCCTGTGCCGTTACAGGTGTCACACCCCTTGCCGAAATAAAACGGGCGATCCCCCACCTCAGAGGGAGTGAGACCGATTTGAGCCAAGACATCTTCCTTGGGTCGGAAGGGGGTTCGGCAGTCCTTGCAGATCCGGCGAAGGAGTCGCTGGGCCAGAATACCCTCCATGGTGGCGGCCATCAGGAAGGGTTCCACGCCCATATCCAGCAAGCGGGTGACGGCACCAGAGGCGTCATTGGTGTGCAGGCTGGTCATGACCAAGTGCCCCGTCAGACTGGCCTGAATGGCGATCTGGGCGGTTTCCAGATCCCGGGTCTCTCCCACAAGGATTTTATCAGGATCCTGCCGCAGAAACGCGCGGAGAGCGCGGGCAAACGTGAGGCCGATACCTTCGTTGGCCGGAACCTGGATGATTCCCTCTAGCTCATACTCCACCGGATCTTCCACCGTGAGGATTTTGGTGTCGATCGTGTTGACCCGCCCGAGACAGGAATAGAGGGTAGTAGTCTTTCCCGACCCCGTGGGCCCGGTCACAATGAAAATGCCGTTTGGCTTCTCGATGGCATCGCAGATGTAGTCGAAAATGTCCTTGGGAATGCCCAGCTTTTCCAGATCCAAGTTGACCACAGAACGATCCAATACCCGCAACACCACGCTTTCGCCATACTGGGTCGGCAGGGTGGAGACACGCAGATCCACGTTGCGGCCCTCTAATAGCGTCTGAATTCGTCCGTCCTGGGGTACACGGCGCTCCGCAATGTTTAGGTTGGCCATGACTTTAATGCGGGAGGTGAGAGGCACGGCCAACCTCCGGGGTGGGGGAGCCATTTCGTAAAGGGCTCCGTCCACCCGGTAACGGATTTTAAACTCTTTTTCGAAGGGCTCGAAATGGATGTCACTGGCCTTGGCCTGAATGGCGCGGGCAATCACCGTATTCACATATTTCACAATCGGGGCACTGCCTGCTTCATTGAGGTCCACGCCCTCGGTTTCAAGGGCGGACGCCGGAGATTTCTCCAGTTCACTGATAAGTTCTTCAATGTTGGTCTCTGCCGCCCCGTAGTAGCGTTCCACCAAGGGTTGAACCTGTTCCGGTGGGGCCACGACCTGAACCACCTCCATCCCGGCGGCAAAGCGTAGGTCTTCAATGGCCTGGGGAGAAAGGGGATCGACCAGGGCCACGGTCAGTGTCATTCCGTCCATCGCTACCGGCAGGGCACCCAAATTCCGGGCGGTGTGGGGTGGAATCTTGGAGAGCAGTTCCGGGCTGAACTCCAACCCGCTTAAGTCCGGAATCATCGGGAGACCGAGGCTGTCGGAAATTTTTTCCAAGATCTGGGGCACTTGGAGAATCCCGAAATTGGCCAGAACCGCTTCCACCGGCTTACCGCTTCGGCTCTGCTCGTCCGCAATTTCCCGGGACTGATCCGGGGTCAGGAGGTTTTGTTCCTCGAGAAAGTGAAGGAGAGATCGGGCGTCCATCGTCTTTACTCCTTGTCTCCCATCGTGGCGGAGATGACTTCTTCAGGGGTGGTCATACCGGAGGCAACCTTGCGGATGCCGTCTTCCCGCAGGGTGCGCATCCCGAGGTCACGGGCCCGCTGGCGAATCTTGGAAACAGGAGCGTTTTCGTTAATCAGGTGGCGGATCTCGTCGTCCACCGTGAAGATTTCAAAGATCCCAGCTCGGCCTCGGTATCCCGTGCCTCGGCAGCGGTCACAACCACGTCCCTTGGCAAAACGTGCCTCGGCCAGGCTAGCGGCCGTAAGGTTCAGAGCCCGGAGTTCCGTCTCGGTCGGCGTGTAGGGCTCCTTGCAGTCCGGGCAGATTTTGCGGATCAACCGCTGTGCCAGGAAGAAACCAGGAACGGTTTCACGCCCATGTCCACGAGACGGGTGATCGCGCTAGGCGCGTCGTTCGTGTGGAGCGTGGAAAAGACCAAATGGCCGGTGAGGGAGGCGTTAATGGCGATGGAGGCGGTTTCCACGTCCCGGATCTCCCCCACCATGATGATGTTGGGTGCCTGCCGTAACATGGCGCGCAGCGCTGCGGCGAAGGTCATGCCGATTTCAGAATTCACCGCTACCTGATTCACGCCGGCGAGCTGGTACTCGACCGGATCTTCCACGGTAATCAGCTTTCGGTCCGGCTTGTTGATGGTGTTCAGGCAGGCGTACAGGGTGGTGGATTTTCCCGAGCCGGTCGGGCCGGTCACCAGGAAGATGCCGTCCGCATAATTGATCACCCGCTCCATGATTGCCTGGTCGTCGGCAAAGAATCCGAGCTCCGGCAAGCCGAGCATTAGGTTCTTCTTGTCCAGAATTCGCATGACCACAGATTCGCCGTGGATCGTCGGCACGGTTGAGACGCGGAGATCCAACGTTGGTCCGTCGGCGGTGGCCAAAGCAATGCGCCCGTCCAACGGCAACCGTTTTTCCGCAATGCTAATGTTGGACATGATCTTGATTCGGCTGACGATGCTTGACTGGAGTCGCTTCGGTGGATCCCGCATTTCCTGCAGGTTACCGTCGATCCGGTAGCGGAGGCGAAGACGCTTCTCGAGCGGTTCGAGGTGGATGTCACTGGCCCGCAGACGATGGGCTTCCAAAATCAGGCCGTACACCATTCGGATGATGGGAGCGTCACCTTCCTCGGTTTCTCCCCCTTCTCCCTCGACGTCCCCGCCTCCTTTCACCTGCAGCTCGTCTCCCCCCATATTGGCCATGAGCGTCTGCAGGGATTCGTCGGTCTTGCCGAAATACTTAATGATCGCTTCGTCGATCTTTTCCAAGGGAACCACCACGGGTTCTAGATCCGTTTTCAATAGGTAGCGCAGGGCATCCAGCGTCTCGAAGTCGAGGGGATCCGGAATCGCCACCCGCAAGCCTGCGGGCAAGCGCTTTACCGGCAGGGCATGGTAACGCCGACTTTCCGCAGCCGGAATTGTGGTCAGCACATCCTCGTCCACATGCTCGATGGTCGGGACAAACTCCATCCCGCAGTCCTTGGCCACAAACTCCAGAATCTGATCCCGCGTCATCAGGCCTTTTTTCACAAAGCCTTCCAGAGTGGAGTGGCCGTGCATGGCAGCTTCCTGATGACAGGTCGCCATGTCCTCGGGAGAAACCACCCCTGAGTTTTGCAGGAGTTCCAAGACATAGGCTTCGTTGGAAATCATAGCTTTGGGAAAGTTCGCCCAATTTTTAGTGGGAAGCAATCATACCGGCGGACGAAGGCCGATCGGGGGGTAGGGGACAGGCGGGGGGGTGGCGGGGCCTGAGAACTCTGACTTATCCAGTATTCTTCCACCTCCCCCTACCGCTTTCTGCCCAAAAAGTCAGCCCCCTAGCTTCTGCTTGAGAATTTCGTCGATCTGGACCGGGTTGGCCTTGCCTTGGCTTTTCTTCATCACAAAACCCTTGAGGGCGTTGATCGCGTTCATCTTTCCGGCCTTGTAGTCCTCCACACTCCGGGGATTCGCCGCGATCGCCTCGTCACACATCGTGGCCAAGGCGCCTGTGTCCGAGATCTGCTCCAGCCCCAGCTTCTTGACAATTTCATGGGGCGAGGCCGGATTTGTCACCAGCTCCGCAAAGACTTTCTTTCCTTGGGCGCTATTGATCTTCCCTGCCGTCACCAGATCCGCCAGTTCGGCAAAATATTCTGGTTTCACTGGCGTGGTCGCCGGGTCCGGCTGGGTAGAAAGGAAATCGTTCAGAATCCAGTTGGCCACCGCCGCCTTGTTTTTCGTCGCGGCCGCCGCTTTCTCGTAGTAACCGCACAGCACCCGATCTGCCGTCAGGACGCTGGCCTGATACGCCGTCACCCCAAAGTCCCGGATCAAACGCTCCTGCATTTCCGAGGGCAACTCAGGCACGGATGTTTGGGCCGCTGCCTGCAGGCCCCGGTCGGTTCGCACGGGTAGCAGATCCGGATCGGGGAAATAGCGATAATCGTGCGCTTGCTCCTTGGTCCGCATCGTGAAGGTTGCTCCCGCGTTGTCGTCCCACCGGCGCGTCTCCTGCACGAGAGACCCACCTTTTTCCCGCACGTCGATCTGCCGGGCAATTTCATAGACCAAGGCCCGCCGCACCCCGCTGATCGAATTCAGATTCTTCAGCTCCACCTTGGTGCCGAATTTCGCCTCGCCTACGGGCCGGATGGAAATGTTCACGTCGCAGCGCAATTGACCCTTCTCCATGTCCGCATCGCTCACGCCCCCCGCCCAGAGGATCTGGCGGAGCGAGCCCAAAAACGCGAACGCCTCCCCGGGAGTCCGGAGATCGGCCTCGGTCACGATCTCCATTAACGGCGTTCCCGCCCGGTTGAAGTCGATTCCGCTCCGCTCCTCAAAATGGAACGACTTGGCCACATCTTCCTCCAAATGGATCCGAACCAGCCGAATCTTCCTCCGGGCCTGGGCTTCGTCCGACTCCTGAAGCTCCTTGGGGAACTGAAACAGGTCCAGCCCCACCAAACCGCCGGCGCAGAGCGGATCCTCATACTGGCTGATCTGATAATTTTTGGGCATGTCCGGGTAGAAATAGTTTTTCCGGTCGAACCGGGCCACCGGCGCGATCTGACAGCCCAGCATCAAGCCCGTCAGGATCGTCTTGCGGATCGCCTCCTCATTTGGCACCGGTAGGCTGCCCGGCAGACCGAGGCAGACCGGACAGACGTGCGTGTTGGGTGCGTCCCCGTACTGGTTGGCACAGCCGCAAAACATCTTGGTGGCGGTTCGCACCTGGCAGTGGACCTCAAGGCCGATCACCGCCTCCCACTTGCCGTTCGTGCTCATACCGGCGGCATCCTTTTCCAGAAGTCGTGCGACTGCTCATACGCGTGTGCCGCCTGCAGCATCTTTTCCTCTCCGAAACGCGGCCCGATCAGCTGCAGCCCGAACAGGTGCCCGCCAGGTTCACCGAGATCGTAAACACGTCGGCGAGATACATCTTCAGCGGATCCTGCGTGCGCTCGCCGAGCTTGAAGGCCGGCTCGGGGCTGGTGGGCGTCAGTAGCAAATCGCACCCCTGGAAAGCCTTCTCGAAATCCTGCCGGATCAGGCCCCGCACCTTCTGGGCTTTGCGGTAGTAGGCGTCGGTGTAGCCGGCGCTAAGGACAAAAGTGCCGAGGATGATCCGCCGCTTCACCTCCGGGCCGAATCCCTCCTCCCGTGTTCGTTGGTAGAGATCGAGGACATCCTTGGGATCCGCGGCCCGCCGCCCATACCGCACCCCGTCAAACCGGGCCAAGTTGGCTGAGGCCTCCGCCGTCGCGAGGATATAGTAGACCGCGATCGCGGACGGGGTGAGAGGGAGGGAGACCTCCTTGATCTCGGCACCGTTCTTTTGAAACCAGTCGGCCGCCACCCGCACGGCCTGCTCCGTCTCCGCATCCATTCCCGGGATAAAGTACTCCTTGGGTAGCCCCACCTTCAGTCCCTTCACCGAGTGGGTCGGCTTGGCGAGGAAACTCTCGGCCGACCGCGAATCTGTCGTGTTGTCCCGGGGATCGTGTCCCGCCAGGGAAGATAGAAGGAGCGCCGAATCCTCCACCGTCCGGGTAAGGGGACCGATCTGGTCGAGGGAGGAAGCGAATGCCACCAGACCATAGCGTGAAATTCTCCCATAGGTCGGCTTCAACCCCACACACCCGCAAAGCGCCGCCGGTTGGCGGATCGATCCGCCGGTATCGGAGCCCAAGGCGGCCAAAGCGATCCGGCCGGCCACCGCGGCAGCCGATCCTCCCGAGGAGCCTCCGGGAATCCGGGAGCTGTCCCACGGATTCCGCGTCACCCCGAGGGCCGAGTTTTCCGTGGAAGAACCCATGGCAAACTCGTCCATGTTCGTCCGACCCAGAAACACCGCCCCTGCCTGTCGTAACCGGGCCACGGCG
>JBEANM010000123.1:0-6008 GCA_041165425.1 Verrucomicrobiota bacterium | reverse complement strand
ACCGATCCCTTTTCCGGCGGATCCACCCAGCGAAAATCGGCCAAGCGCCCCGCCCCGGCCGCCGCCAGCACCAAAGCCGCCTCCGCCAGATCCAACCGACGGACTTCTGGATCCTCGGCCTTGGCCCGCTTTGACCAGTCCGCGTCGGTTTCCAAGCGCACGCAGACACCGGGAGCCGTCCGGCCTGCTCGACCCGCCCGTTGGGCTGCTGACGCGTGACTGATCCTTTCCACCAGCAACGTCTCCAAACCGCGTCGGGGATCATATTTGGCAATCCGGGCGAGTCCCCCGTCCACCACCGCCTTCACTCCATCCAGGGTAAGCGAAGTCTCCGCCACATTGGTGGCCACCACCACTTTCGGCCGGTCATAACGCTGGAGCGCGGCGTCCTGCTCGGTGGGCGGCATCTCCCCGTGCAATGCCAACACCACCGCCTCTTTCTGCCCCAGTCGGGACTCCAAATCCCTCCGGCAACGGTTGATCTCATAGGCCCCCGGCAGGAAAACCAAAACATCCCCTTTTCCCTCCCGCACCAACTGCGCGGCCTCCCGCGCGGCCACCTCCGCCACCCCCGACCCGCTCAGATCCTCCCGTTTGGACAGGTACCGCATCTCCACTGGATACATCCTTCCTTCAGACCGGAGCACCTGCGCCCCAATCGTCTTGGCCAACTTCTCCGTCTCCAAGGTGGCCGACATCACCACCAGCACCAGATCCGGCCGGGCGCTCTCCTGCAGATTTAGGATCCGCCCTAAGGTAAGGTCGCCATAGAGATGCCGCTCATGAAACTCGTCGCATAGTACTGCCTGCACCCCTTCCAAATTCGGACGGGAGATCATCTGCCGCACCAGCACGCCCTCGGTTACGAAACGGATCCGCGTCTTTGCCGAAGTCAGGTCATCCAGCCGAATCGTGTAACCCACTTCCCCCCCCAGTTCCACCTTCCGCTCCTCCGCCACCCTTTTGGCCAGCATCCGTGCCGCCAACCGCCGTGGCTGCAGGATCACTGCCTGGCCTTGGTCTCCCAGGCACCCCCCCTCCAGCAACATCTGCGGGATCTGGGTCGACTTTCCCGATCCCGTGGGTGCCTCGATCACGATGCGCCGCTTGCCCGCCCGGATGGCCTCCAGCAGCGGCCCCCGGATCTCCTCAATCGGCAAATTCGTCACCATCCCGGGAGTTTATCCATCTGGTTCGTAAAGGTAATCGTAAACGTCAACGACGATTGCCTATGTTCTATCGACTAACTCCTCTCTTCTAAAAAAGTTTCGCCATCTCTACTTTCCCCATTGAGAATCCCCCCATGTCCTCCGGTAAAAAAGACGGCTGGGGCTCTTCTTTGGGTATCATTCTAGCCGTCACCGGCAGTGCCGTGGGTCTCGGCAACTTCCTCCGTTTTCCCGGACTCGCCGCCAAATATGACGGGGGAGCTTTTCTGATTCCCTACTTTCTGGCTCTGCTTTTCCTCGGCCTGCCCATCGCCTGGTCAGAATGGGCCATGGGTCGCTATGGCGGCCAACGCGGCTTCAACTCCTGCCCTGGGATCTTCCGCACCATCTGGAAAAGTCGTCTCTCCCCCTACTTCGGCGTTCTTGGGCTCATCGTTCCGGTCGTCATCTACATGTACTACCTCTGGATCGAATCCTGGTGCTTGGGCTACGCCCTGAAATACCTAACCGGTGGACTGAACTTGGGCCCGGAAAAAGCTGCCTATGCCGACCATTTCACCAGCTACGTGGGCCTCGGCAATGACGGCGCCTTTTTCCAGCAAGGGATCGGCTTGCCGGTCCTCTGCTTACTGGTTTGCATCGCTCTGAATTTTTTCATCATCTACCGCGGCCTTAGCGGCGGCATTGAAAAGGTCTGCCTTTGGGGAATGCCCCTGCTGGTCATCTGCGCCGTGATCGTCCTCTGCCGGGTTCTCACCCTCGGGACGCCCGACCCTGCCCACCCCGACCGTAACGTGATTGCCGGTTTGGGCTACATGTGGGCTACATGTGGGATATCCGCGGCGGCTTGCCCGGACTTCTACGCTCACTTTCCAACGCCGAGATGTGGATGGCCGCCGCCGGGCAGATCTTCTTCAGCCTCTCCGTCGGCTTCGGTGTCGTCATTAACTATGCCAGCTACCTCAAGAAACGGGACGACATCGCCCTCGGTTCCACCACTGCGGTGGCCGGCACTGACCACCATTCCCGCCGCCTTTCTTTTTCTCGGCGCGGCGGGGGCGGTCGGCGGCACCTTTGGCCTCGGATTCCAAACCCTCCCTCTGGTTTTTGACCGGATGCCCCTGGGACAGCTGTTTGGTTTTCTCTGGTTCTTTCTTCTTTTCATCGCCGCCATCACCAGCTCCCTCTCCATGCTTCAGCCCGCCATCGCTTTTTTTGAGGAAGGCCTGGGACTCGACCGACGCGGGTCCGTCAGTCTCCTCGGCTTCATCACTCTGATGGGTACCGCCATCGTGGTCTGGTTCACCAAGGATCTCGCGGCCCTGGATGCGATGGACTTCTGGGTCGGCAGCTTCTGCATCTTCGTCCTCGCCACCATTCAAACCCTGCTTTACGGCTGGGTCTTAGGACCCAAACGCGGCCGGGAGGAACTGGAACGGGGCGGCCTGCTTCCCATCCCCCGGATCTTCGACTTCGTTATCCGCTACATCTCCCCGGTCTTCCTTCTGACCGTTTTTGCTCTTTGGCTCCACCAATCCTGGGCCGCCAACTGGCAGGCGATCCAAAGCCAACCCGCGGTTCGGATCGCCCTTCTTTTTGTGATCGCCGTGGCGGCTCTCTTTCTCCTGCTGATCGCCCGGGCCGTGCGCACCTGGAAAGCCCGGGAAGGAAAATCTCCATGAGTCTGTACGGCTGGACCCTTTTGATCCTTTCCGTGGGCTTCACCACCGGATCGCTCGTCTGGTGCCTGGCCCGCGTCCTCCGAAACCACGGGAAGCAGGATCGCCTCCACGCCACCTCCGACCTCGATCCACGGGAAACCGAGCGGGAATCCTAATCTAAAGTCCGCGTAGGCTTCGCCTAGGCCGCCGGCCAAAACAAGAGCCGCCCGCAATTCTCACAGGTCGCTCCAGCCTTGCCGCCCTTTGCCGCCAACACCGATCCCTGGGTCAATTTCATGTGGCAACCGCCACAGTTCGTCCCGTGCAACACCGGCACAATCGCGGCGTCTTTCTTGTTGGTCAGGATCCGGCGGTACTTGGCCAACAAGCCCTCCTCCACCCCTGCTGCTAGGGCATCGATCTCCGTCCGTAATTCCGCCAACCGGGCCTCCAACTCACCTTTTTTCTTGGTCAGCTCGGCCTCCTTGGCCGCGACTTCCGCCTCCCTGCTTTTGGCCGCCTCCACCTCCGCGGTGGCCAGCTTCTTCGCCCTCTCACCCGCATCCATCAGCTCCAGTTCCCGGTCTTCGATGTCTTGGATCTCTTTCTCCTCCCGGGCAATCTCGGTTCCCAAGGCCTGAAACTCTTCGTTCTTCCGCGTTTCAAACTGCTGGATCTTGTAGCGCGCCACCTTCGTGCGGTGCGACTCCGCCTCCAGCTCCAGTTTCTTCCGCTCCACCTCAGTCTGTTGGGCTTCCAGCCTCTTCCGCTCGGCCGCCGCCCGGATCTCTGCCCGCTTTGTTTCCAGGGCCTTCATCTCGACCGGCCATGCCGTCAGCTCCTTCTCGAGGCGCATTTTTTTCTGCTCCCGCTCCTGCAGAACCAGCAGCTTTTCCATCTCAGGGGCCATCCCGCTCATCGGCTTACCCGTGTCATCTTCTCAACATACTTGGCCAGGAGGTCGCACTCCAGATTCAGTTCATCCCCTTTTTTCCGGTCCTGGAGGGTTGTTACCTCATAGGTATGGGGAATGATCCAGACATTAAACTTCCGCCCCTCCACCCGGCCGATCGTCAGGCTGATTCCGTCCAACGCCACACACCCCTTGGGCACCAGATAGCGCTCCATCCCAGCCGGTACTTCCGCTTCCAGTTCCCAGTCCTCCCCGGAACGGGTCCACTGGGTTACCTTCGCGGTTGCCTCAATATGACCCGTCACAAAGTGTCCCCCCACCTTGCCATTAGCCCGTAAGGATCCTTCGAGATTCACCCGGGAGCCCAGCTCGAGCGCCTGCAGGTTCGTTTTAGCCCTCGTCTCGTCCAGCAGATCAAAGGTCAACTGGCCTCCATTCACCCCGGTCACCGTGAGGCAACAGCCGTTCACCGCGATGCTGTCACCGATTTTAGCATCTTTCGCCACCTGCCGGGTCTCGACTTCCAGACTCCACCCCTTCCCCCGCGGTGTTACCGCTTTCACTTTACCCGCCTCTTCCACAATGCCCGTGAACATAAACTTAATTCGCCCCTTTTAGGGTCCCACGCAAGCAAAGGTCCCGGCCCGCGCCAGTCGCCGTGACCCTCCGCCAATCCCATCCCGCCCAACCGCGGACCTGTGCCCCACCTTGGGCCGCACTTTCCGGAGCGAAAAATAACACCACCTCATTCACCAGCCCTGCGGCGATCAACCCCGCGGCGGTTTTGGCTCCACCTTCCACCAACAGCCGGCAAACCCCTCGCTGGTAAAGGTCCCGTAAAATCGCGGACCAGCCACCCCCCCGATACACCAGCGTTCGGCTTCGGTGCGCATCGGTGAAAATCTTCGCCCGCCGCGGCAATCGCCCTGACCTCGTCACCACCACCCGCCAAGGCTGCTTTTGCGCCGACATTTCGACATTGGGCAGAATGTCGAAATGTCCTCGCAGGGTAAGGCGGGGGTTATCCCGCCGCACTGTCTCCGCCCCGACCAGGATCGCATCACACCCGGACCTAATTTTTTGCACCTCATCCCTCGCCTGAGGCCCCGTGATCCATTTTTTCCCTGGAATGGCCAAATATCCCTCCAACGTCATCGCCAACTTAAGAATGACCCAAGGCTTGTGGTTGAGCGTCCAGTGCCGGTAGTCCTCGTTCAACTGCTCACACTCTTCCCGCAACACCCCTCGCATCACCCGGATCCCCGCCCGTTGCAATATCTTGTCCGCCCGGCCCGCATTTCGCGGATCCACGTCGGTGGCCCCGTAAATCACCCTGCGAATCCCGGCTCTCCGGATCGCTTGGGTGCAGGGAGGTGTGCGCCCGTGCGTCGTACACGGCTCCAGCGTCACATATAAATCCGCCCCTCGGGCGCTTGCCCCGGCTTTCTGAATCGCGATCGCCTCGGCATGCGGTTGGCCGGCTCCTCGATGAAAACCTGCCCCCACAAGCCTTCCACCTTTCACCAAAATGGCCCCTACCCTCGGATTCGGCCTCGTTCCCTCTCCCGCCCGGCCCGCCAACTCGACCGCCCTTCTCATCCAACGCGACTCTACCTTCATCTTGGCTAAGCGGTGGCTTTGGTAATGGTTCGTTCGGGTCTCCCCAGGTTGGCCCGCGCCTTATCCAGCACCCCGTTCACAAACCTGCCCGACTCCTCCGTGCTCAGCGTCTTCGCCACTTCGATCGCCTCATTCAACGCCGCAATCGGCGGCACATCTTCCGCAAACTTCATCTCCCACAGCGCCAACCGCAGAATGGCCCGGTCCACCGGCGCCAACCGCCCCGGTTCCCAGTTCGTCACCAGCTTTTGTAGCTCCGCATCCACTTCTTTTTGCCGGCCCACCACCGCCCGGATCCGACCCTCCGCAAACTCCTTCGCTTTGGCCTCGGCCTCCGTCAGGCTCCAAAACTCCGCCAACGCCTCTTCCAGCCCCAACCCCGGTACCCCGATCTCCCGTTGATACAGGAACTGAGCCGCCAGGATCCGACCTTCCCTGCGACTACCGGCCACGACGCCCTCCCGCCTTCAGTTTCCACATCCGTAAGGCCGCTTGGGCCGCTTCCTGACCCCGATTTAACCTTCCCAGACAGCGCGCCCGCGCCTGCGCCTCCGTCTTCACCCCCACCAGGTGATGCAGAACCGGCGTGTCACTCTGGAGCATCATCCGCATCAGCGCATCCGTGGCCGACTTCAGGATCAACCC
>JBEANM010000122.1:0-4374 GCA_041165425.1 Verrucomicrobiota bacterium | reverse complement strand
GCGTTGCGGCAGGCCTACCAGTTCAAGGATCTGCAGTCGTTCCTCGACTTGTACTATGAGGGAGCGGGGGTGTTGCGGGATGAGGAAGACTTTCGTTCGCTGACGGCATCGTATCTGGACAAGGCCCGGCGGGACGGGATCTGGCATGTGGAGCCCTTTTTCGATCCCCAGACCCACACGGCCCGCGGCATTTCCGTGAAGACCGTGGTGGATGGAATTGTGGGGGCACTGCGGGAATCTGAAAAAAAGCACGGTATCACCTGGAGACTGATCCCCTGTTTTCTGCGCCATCTAAGCGAGGAGGACGCCCTCAAGACTTGGGAAGAGCTTAAGCCGTTTCAGAAAATCTTTAGCGCGGTGGGGCTCGACTCGTCCGAAAAGGGCAACCCGCCCTCCAAGTTTGCCCGGGTATTTGGAAAGGTGCGGGAGGCAGGACTGAAAGTGGTGGCGCATGCCGGCGAGGAGGGGCCGCCGGGTTATATCCGGGAAGCGCTCGATCTTTTGCAGGCGGTGCGGATTGATCACGGGGTGCGATGCGTCGAGGATCCGGCTTTGGTACAAGAGTTGGCCAAAAAGAGGATCCCGCTGACCACCTGTCCGCTCTCCAATGTCAGGCTCTGCGTCTATAAAAAACTGGAGGAACACCCTCTAAAGAAACTGCTGGATGCCGGGGTCAATGCCACGGCGAACAGTGATGATCCGCCTTATTTTGGCGGGTATCTGCTGAAAAACTGGACCGAGTGCATCCGGGCGTTGTCCTTGGAAGCCCCGCATGTGATCCAGCTGGCCAGGAATTCGTTTGAAGGAAGTTTTCTTTCCGAGTCGGAAAAAAAGAAGTGGATCGGGGAAGTGGAGAAGTTTGCGGCAAAATCGGGCGCAGTCTGATTTCCTGGATTCATCCGGTCTGTCGGTTTCAAAAAATGCCATGAACCAACCCAAGCCGGCGGGGAAGGGGGAGATCTTTGCCTGGTGCTGGTACGATTTTGCCAACAGTGCCTTTGTGACGGTGGTCATCACCGTGGTGGGCGGTGTGTTTTTCACCCAATCGGTCTGTGGGGGGGCGGAATGGGCCGAGTTTTTGTGGGGCACGGCGCTCTCGGCTTCGGCGGCGGTAGCCATGCTGGCGGGGCCGATTCTGGGAAGATGGGCCGATCGGAAAGCTTCCAAAAAGCCGTTGTTGGTCGGGCTGACCCTGGTGTGTGTGTTGGCGACGGCCCTGATGGGACTGCCCGCATGGGGTGTGGCGGTGGTGACGGGCTTGGTGGTGATGGCGAATGCCGCGTTTCTTCTCGGAGAGAACCTGGTGGCAGCGTTTTTGCCGGAGCTAGCTCCGCCGGGGAAGCGGGGAAAGATTTCCGCCTACGGGTGGGGTTTTGGCTATGTGGGAGGGCTGGCCTCATTGGGGCTGGCGCTCTGGATTTTGTCGGCGGGCGGGGAGAATGCGGCCCGGAAGGTTTTTCCGGCGGTGGCGGGGTTCATGCTGCTGGCGGCCCTGCCAACGATCCTTTTCCTGCGGGAGCGGGCCCAACCGGGACAGGGAGCGGCGGCGGAACCGGACTGGCGGGCGGCGTGGAACACGGTACGGGACCGGCCGGAGCTGAGGCGGTTGCTGCTGGGGTTGGGGGCGGCGCTGACTGGGCTGAGTGCGGTGGTGGGGTTTGCCTCGATCTACGCAACCAAGGAGATCGGTTTTACTCTGGAAGATACGGTGAAACTATTTGTGGTTTTGCAGGTGGCGGCGGTGGTGGGAGCATTAGTGACGGGGCCGTGGCAGGACCGAAGCGGGGCAAGGCCGGTGTTACTTTCGGCATTGGGAGTGTGGGGGTTGGTGAGTGTGGGAACGTGGCTGAGCCGGTCGGCAGGTTCGTTTTATCTGGTGGCGGCGTTGGCGGGGCTGGGAATGGGGTGGTTGCAGTCGGCGGGTCGGGCGGCGGTGGCAGAGATTACGCCGCAAGGTCAGCAGGGAGAGGTGTTCGGGCTGTGGGGGTTTGCCGGGAAGCTGGCAGGGATTGTCGGACCATTAGCGTTTGGGGCTTTGGCAGGAGTCGTCGGCTTAAGAGAGGCCGTTTTGGTGAATGGAGCGTGGTTTTTCCTTGGAGCATGGATGCTCAGAAGGGCTTAAATTTTTAGTTTCAGATTGAAATATCCGGCAGGGGCCGTTGTCCCAACGGCCCATGCGAAAAGTTGGGAGATCTGGTTTACACATGGTCGGTTGGGACAACCGACCCTACCCAGCACGGAATTGTTGAGCGTGGATTCTGAAGTTGTTTTACCTGCTTGGGGGAAGCGGTGGGCAGGAGGCAGTGGGAAGATAAAAAGACAAGATGAGCCCAAGGCCCTGGGAGCAGGACAGCAGCTCCAAAAAGAAGGAGATGGTTTCCTACAAGATTCTCGGGCTGGGACGGGAGATGAAGTCGAAACGGCGGCGGACGGCGGCGGAGGATGCGGGGTTATACCGCTACATTGGGGAAGGGACGGCGGAGCGGCCTTGGCTGAAGGTGACGAGAATGGATTATCTGGTCACTAGGCGGATGGTGATGGTGGAGCTCTTGGGAAAAAAGCCGGCGGGGGATGCGGATCGGTTGCGGATTGAGCGAAAAACTTACGATTGGCTAGCGCGGCGGCAGGAGGCGGCGGTGGGCTTGCAGGAGTCGTTCCGTCAGGCGCACGGCCGGGGAATGACGCCGCGGGAGCTGGAGATGTTTAGCCGGGCGGGCGGGATGGAGGCCAAGGCGCGGGATCCGCAGGCTGCGGCTAGCGGGCAGAGAAAAAGACTTTTGGCGGAGGTGGTGGAGAAGGTAGAGAACCGGGTCCGCGGCGGTCAGATGCGACTGCAGGAGGCGTGGGCGGCGGTGGCGGGGGAAGAGACAGCGCAGGATTCGATGCTGGACCGGATCGACGGTTTCAAGGGGGTGGCGTTTATCCGGTGTCTGAGTTCAACGCGCCGGCATGAGCTGGCGAGGAGGGAGGATTTGAAGATGAAGCTTTCGGAAAAGCTGGGAGTGAAGATTCGAAGGCTGGCGTTTCGGTAGGTCAGTTGGTCGTTTACGTTTGGCCCCCTCAAACCCGCCCTCGCCCATCCTTATCACCGCGTCCCGCGTGTATGGATTTCCGCTTACGCGGGGGGATTCAGGATTATGTTTACGCCATTTCCCAGCTGGACAGTTTCGTAAACGTAAAGTTAAACGTAATCGAACAATCTAGTACTTCACCGAGCAACCATACGGCTTGGTCTTGGGCGTGGGCACGGGTTGGCCGGCAAGGGCGGCATCGAGGGCCTGGCGGACGTGGTTCTCAGCCTTGGCGATGTCGGCGGAGTCGGTGGATTTGATGCTGTCGATCGCGCCGGCGTAGAGGATCTTGCCTTCCTTATCGAGGACGAACATTTCCGGGGTGGTTTTGGCGTCGTATTTCTTGCCGACCTCGCCCGAGGGGTCGAGAAGAACGGCGGTGGGGGCAGCGTTCTTGTCTTTGGTATCAGCTTCGGCCTGGGGACCGGTGCGGTGGCCCTGTTTGCCGGGGGCGGAGGAGATGATGGAGAGCCAGACGACGCCCTTGGCGGTGTACTCCTGCTGGAGCTTTTGCATGTTGCCGCCGGAGTAGTGTTTTTTCACGAAGGGGCATTCGTGGTTGAGCCATTCAAGGACGACGAGTTTGCCCCGGAAATCGGAAAGTTTATGGGAAGTACCCTTGGAGTCGGTGAGGGTGAAGTCGGGTGCCACTTCGCCGGGCTCCACCACGGCGGCGAAGGCTGAGAGATTTAGGCCGAGAACCAAGAGGGGCAGCAGGAGATAATTCATCCCATAAACATTCCATGGAATGTGGGATGGTCAAGGGCCAGAAGGGCGAAAACAGCCGCCTGCCCCAAGTTTGAAATCGGGGTCAGACCCCGAGAAATCGGGGAGTTCGAGCGGGGTGGGGGTCTGCTCGGAGTGCTTGATGACGCCGTTTTTGTCGATGACGAAGGCGGCGCGGGCGCTCACGGAGCCCAGGCCGATCAAATCAGGTAACAGGGTGCCGTACTTTTTGCTGACTTCCTTGTTGAGGTCGCTGAGGAGGGGGATCTGGATCTTCTCCTTTTCGGCCCAGGCTTCCTGGGCGAAGGGGGAGTCGACGCTGATGCCATAGACGGCCGCATCCAGCTTCTCGTAAGCGGAGAGGCCGGCGGAAACATCACACATCTCTTTCGTGCAGACACCGGTGAAAGCGAGGGGGAAGAAAAGTAGAACAGTCTTTTTCTTGCCGAAGTTGTCGGAAAGTTTGACGTCCTTGGGTTCGCCCCCGCGTTTGGTCTTGAGGGTGAAGTCGGGGG
Organism: Verrucomicrobiota bacterium; assembly: GCA_041165425.1. Classification (GTDB taxonomy): domain Bacteria; phylum Verrucomicrobiota; class Verrucomicrobiia; order Methylacidiphilales; family Verrucolacustridaceae; genus Verrucolacustris. The sequence continues at coordinate 62 of JBEANM010000122.1, read as the reverse complement.
CTTTGCTGCCGGCGGAGAGGGCCATGGTCTGTTCCTCCTAAGGTTTTAGTTTCTGCCTGGGG
>JBEANM010000121.1:0-7552 GCA_041165425.1 Verrucomicrobiota bacterium | reverse complement strand
TCAAATCTCTCCACCAGTTTTCGGTGGGGCTCCTTGGACTCGAGCCAGTCCAAAGCGAGCCGAAGAAGCCCGTGGAGATTTTCGAGATTCGCATCAGGCTCGGAAGACTGTTCGATGGTCTGCGCAAAATAAGTCGCGGCCAGAATTCGGGCGTAGGATTGCCGGAGCCCGGACCGGGGATGGATCACTCGTGCCTCCCGCAGGTGGTGGAGGCTGGTTCGGCGGGAAGGTTCCCAGCCAATTTCGCACTCATGGAACAGGTCCAGATGGCCCCGCATGGGGCTGCCGGGTTTCGCGGCCCCCTTGGCCAGGGTTCGGACCACCCCGTGGCTGCGGGTTAGCCAGACGGCCAACAGGCTGGTTTCCCCCTGACGCCGAAGATGGAACAGAATCCCTTCATCCTGAAGTGGTTGGCTCAAGACCCCAGCTTAGCAGAGGGGGCAAACCGGGAAGATAAGAGGGATGACTCAGGAGTGGGGAATGTGTAGAAAGCGGAATGGCTACGGCACGCGAAACCACGGTCGAACATGAAGCCAGCCTGACTGGGATCTCCCTGCATAGCGGGGCCAAGGTCCGGCTTACCGTGAAACCGGCCGGCGCCGGCACGGGTTACCAGTTCCGCAGGATGGACCTGGCCGATCAGCCGGTCATTCCCGCCTTTCTGGAAAAGGTGAAGCAGGTGGAGCGGGCGACCACCTTGGCTGAGGGCAGTGTGAAGGTCAGCACGGTTGAGCATCTGCTTTCTGCCCTGCGAGGCCTCGACATCGATAACGCCCTGATTGAGTTGGATGCCAACGAGCCCCCGATCGGCGACGGTAGCGCCGCACCGTTTTTGGAACTGCTGCAGAAGGCTGGCCGCAAGGAACTGGACGCTCCCCGAGCCACCTTTGAGATTCGCGAGCCTGTTTGGGTGACGGCACCGGACGGCGGCTATTTAGCCGCCCTGCCGCACGACGGTTTCAAGGTCTCCTGCACGAATGCCAACCACACCGTCCACCACACTCAGTTTCTCTCGATCGAGGTAAACGAGAAAAATTATGCCCAGGACATCGGGCGGGCCCGGACATTTGTCTTTTACGAGGAAGTCGAGCCGCTGCTGAACAAGGGACTGATCAAGGGAGGGAGCTTGGAGAACGCGGTCGTCATCCGGGGAGAATCCGTGATGAGCAAGGAGCCGATGCGGTATCCGGACGAGTTCGTGCGGCACAAGATCCTCGACATCATCGGGGACCTGGCGCTCTTTCCCGTACGGATCCGGGGGCACATCCTCGCCGCCAAGCCGAGCCATGGTCTAAATCTCCAGTTTGCCAAGGCTTTGCTGAAAGCGTGGCGGGCTTACCAATCGGCACTCATGCCGGTAGAAAACATTCCGGTGGGGGAGAGGGCGCTTGACACGAATGATGTGATGAAGATCCTGCCCCACCGGTATCCGTTCCTGATGGTGGATCGGGTGCTGCGGTTCGATGGGGATACCAAGGCCGTCGGCCTGAAGACTGTCACGATCAATGAACCCTTCTTCCAGGGGCATTTCCCAGGTCACCCGATCATGCCTGGGGTTCTGCAAATCGAGGCGATGGCGCAGGTTTCCAGCATCCTCCTCCTACGCAACACGGAAAATGCCGGGAAACTCGGCTACTTCATGAGTGTGGATAAGGCGAAGTTCCGCAAGCCGGTAGTTCCGGGTGACACCTTGATGATCCAGGTCGAGCTGACCAAATCCCGGGGCAAAATCGGCAAGGCCTCCGGACAGTGTCTGGTCAACGGGGAAGTGGTCTCGGAAGCGGAACTGATGTTCGCGGTCATCGATCGCTAAAGAAACCGGTATGGCGGTTCATCCTACGGCTGTGGTGCATCCCGAGGCCAAGGTCCCGGCCTCGGTGGAGGTGGGGCCTTACTGCGTGGTCGGAGCGGGAGTTGAACTGGGCGAGGGATGTGTGCTCCAGCACCATGTAAATCTCGAGGGTCCGAGTCGGTTCGGAAAAAAGAACACCTTTCATCCCTTTTGCTCGATTGGGGGGAGAACGCAGGACCTTAAATACAAAGGTGAGCCCACCTATCTGGAGGTGGGCGATGAAAATAATTTTCGGGAGTTCGTCACGGTGAACCGTGGGACCTCGCCCGGCGAGAAGACCATCCTAGGCAGCCGGAATCATTTCCTGGCCTATGCCCATGTGGCCCACAACTGCATCGTTGGAAGCGATTGTATCTTTTCCAATAATGGCACGCTGGCGGGTCATGTGACCGTGGGAGATTTTGCGGTGATCGGGGGCCTCTCGGCGGTGCATCAGTTTTGCCGGATCGGCCGGCATGCCATGCTCGGGGGCTGCACCAAGGTGGTGCAGGACGTTCCGCCCTACATGATCGCGGACGGCAATCCGGCGATGGTGCGGGCGGTGAATCTAACGGGCCTGCAGCGAAAAGGATTTTCTGAGGAGGCCATCCGGGGGTTGAAAGAGGCCCTGAAGGTGCTGTTGAATCCCAAATACAATGTCTCCCAAGCCCGCGAATATTTATCCGACAAGGGACCGAAAACCGCAGAGGTGGCGGAGCTGCTTGAGTTTCTCAAAACCTCCGAGCGCGGCGTGGTGCTGAGATAGCGGACAGGCTTCAAGCCCGAACCACCCGCTTACTTTACATTTAGAATCTCAATTTTTCCCGGATCCGCGTTGCCGGCTCCGACGAGGGCGGCTCCGGCCAAATGGGGAACGTTGCCGATCTTGGGAATCGGCGGAACTCCCGGGCCGGGATTGAGGCGAAGCTTTTCAAACCGGTCGATGGCCATGGCGTCGAGGGCGACGGGATCCGTCGACGCGAGCAGGATCCCTGGGGTGGAGGCAAAGTTGGCATCGAAGGTTCGGTTGCCGGCGTATTTCATGACGAGACCGTCGGAAATATGCAGAACGGTTTTGGGTTTCAACGGGTCACTGATGAGAATTTCTCCGATGGTGGTGTCCTGGTCCGCATTCGGCTTCATCAATCGGCGCGTGTTGTCGATGCTGCCCAGCGCCAGGGAGGCGCAGCACCCGTAAATGCCCAGAGAGGTATCGCTGGTCATTGTGCCCAGATTCACGACTTTCACATCCTTCCGGGTCACCAGTTTGGTGAAATAGGACCAGTACGGAGTGCGGTCAGCACTGCCTCCCGGCTTGGACGCGGGCAGGCCGTCCATGAGCGCAGCCTGGAACTTGAGATCGCCGTAAATCAGCTCTCCCATGGTGGGATTAAAGTAAGGGGCCGTATCGGGGTCCCAGCCCAAGCCCGGAATGTCCGAGGTAGGGCCGGCGATCACCGCCCGGGTCTGGATCTTTCCCCGATCGGTGCTGACGGGAAAACCGGAACGTGAAAGTTCCCTTTCCGTTTTGTCCCAAACGATGATCTGATCCGGCTTCACCCCGGCATCGATCAGGCTACCCGTGACGGCATCCACCACTTCCTTGCTCGTGCTGGTGCGGGCATCTCCCAAAGCGGCAATTTTCACGGCCACAGTGTCGTCCGGGACGATGCCCAGTTCTTTCCAAGCCTCGGGGTGGTCAAGAGAGAGGCGACCGCAGTTTTTACCGCATCGGGCTTGGGGTCGTAGTTATTGAGGAGATTGGGGTTTTCCAAGTAGGCGACACGGGACTTGGAGTTGGGGTCTTGGGCGAACAAAGATGAATGGAGAATGAGCAGATAAGAAATGATGGATAGGAAACGGGGCAGGCAGGAGGCGGCAAGGGGTTGGAAAACAGAGGGATGGGATTCTCCGCCGACACCATCGAAAGGGTTCGACGGGCCAGTGACCTTGTCGAAGTGGCTGGCTCCTATGTCCAACTCCGCCGGGTGGGGGTCAATTTCCGCGGCCTGAGCCCCTTTAAGAAGGAGAAGACTCCCTCCTTCTACGTCCACCCTGACAAGCAGTTCTTCAAATGCTTCAGTTCGGGGACCGGGGGCGACGTCTTTCGGTTCATTATGATGATGGAGGGGCTCGACTTTCCCGCCGCCGTCCGCCGTCTGGCGGAACGGTCGGGGGTTCCCGTGGAGGAGGAGAAGGGGGCTGGGGGCGGAGGCTCTGGGGGTGGCGGGGCGGAACGCGAGCGTTTGCGCCAGATCCATGCCTCCCTGGCCATTCATTGGCGAGACCTGCTCCTACACGATCCTTCGGCCGAGGCAGCCCGCGCTTATCTTCAGGAGCGGGAAATTCCGCATGAGTGGATTCCCCGGTTTGGACTGGGGTACGCGCCCGCGGCCTGGACGGCCACCTTGGATTGGGGAAAGAAAAACGGATTTAGTGAGGAGGAGATGATTGCCGCGGGCGTGGCGCTCAAGGCTCAAACCGGGCGCGTGTACGATCGTTTCCGGAACCGGCTTATGTTTGCCATCCACGACGAGGGCGGCCGCGTCATTGCCTTCAGCGGACGGGTTCTGGCCGGTGCCTCGCCGGATGAGCCGAAATACGTGAACTCTCCCGAGACGTTGATTTTCAAAAAGGGCAAGGTGCTCTTCGGGTTTGAGCGGGCACGGCGTGCCATGGCCGAGAGCGGTCGGGCTATCGTCTGTGAGGGCCAGCTCGATGTTCTGCGGGCGCAGGCCGCCGGCTTCACCGAGACCGTCGCGCCTTTAGGCACCGGTTTCACTGAGGACCACGCCAAGCTGATCGGACGTTTCGCCAAAGAGATCGTGATCTGTCTGGATGCCGATGCCGCCGGAGACCGGGCCGCGGGCCGGCTCGGGGGCGTCTTGGTGGAGGAAGGACAAGGATGGGGTGGATTGGCCAAGGCGGAGCTGGGGGTGAAGGTGGTGCGGTTGCCGCGTGGCGACGATCCTGATTCGTTGATCCGCAAGGGCGGTCCAGATGCCTTCCGGGCGAAGCTGGATGAGGCGGTCGATTTCCTTGATTTCTTTGTGGACTGGCAGGTGAAACAGGAGGGGGACAGCCCCTCGGGTAAAAGGAAAGTCGTGGAAGCCGTTGCCTCGCTTCTGGGCAAAGTGGACAATGCGGTCAGCCGCTCCGCCTTGGTAACCAAGGCGGCGACCAAGCTCGGTCTGGGCGAGAGCCTGGTCTCGGCGGAGGTCGACAAGACCCGGAAACAGGTTCAGCTCCGCGGGGATCGACCGGCGGCCGAAGCGAAGACGACAATCACCTCCAGCGGCCAACCTTTGGAAATTCATCCCGTGGTCCGGGAGTTGCTTCTGCTCGTGCTGGGGGCTCCGGCCCGTTTGCCGGAAGTGGAACGGCGGGTGGACGAGATCTGGTTGAACCATCTGGCAGGAGAGGGTCTCTATCTAAAAATCCGCGACCTTTACCGCGACGACGCCTGGACTGGGCTCGCCGATTTGTTGCCTTACCTCGCCGGACCCGAGCAGGATTTTGTCACCGGGCTGGAGGCTGGGGTTTGGGAAAAGCACCCGGAAAACGATTGGGATGGGGCTTTAGAGAGGCTGGCTTGGAGGCTGGAGGGGGACTTTTTGCGCCGGGAAGCCGAGACCCTCACGGCAAGGCTCCGCTCCCTGAATCAGGGGGATCCCCATGTGGCGGAAGTGCTTCGCCAGCAAGGGGAACTACTTAAGAAAAGGGCGCGTTTGACACAGGGAGTCGCAAAAGCTAATCCTTAACGTTTATGTTTCCTCCATTATTCGTTGATTTGGAGTGTTTTTCCGGGTGAAAAAAGTCGCCAAAAGCAAAGCTCCCAAGGCCCCTAAGCTCTCTTCCAGTCGGGCGAAAATTCCGGCGGCTCCCGCGCCCGAGATGGGGCCAGGAGATGAGCCTTCGGAGGCCGATTTGATGGCGGTGGAGCAGGAGGCCAAAGAAGCGATCAATGGTGCTCCCGATCCCGCCGCTAACGGTATGGTCGGCCTAGCCCAGAGCCCGGAAAAGCAGGAAAAGCTACGGGAGCTGATCAAACTGGCCCGGGAGCAGGGGTACCTAACGTTTGACGATTTGCACGAGGCCTTGCCGGAGACGGTCAATCAGGCCGAACAGGTGGAGAGCGTTCTCATTTTTCTGCGGAATTTTGAGATCGATGTCATCGAAGCCAGCGAAGTCGACCGTTATAAAAAACCCGCGCGGGATGAAGAGACCGGGGAGCCGGTGGTCGAGGAAAAGGCCGAGAAACTGGATATTCTCGATGATCCCGTCCGGATGTATCTGCGCCAGATGGGGCAGGTGCCGCTGCTCACCCGGGAACAGGAGGTGGAGATTTCCAAGCGGATCGAGGAGTCGGAAATCGGCGCGGTTCAGCATCTCCATAAATTTGGTTTCATCGCCCGGGAATATGTCTCCCTCGGTGAGAAATTGCTCAACTCTCGCGAACGTTTTGACCGGGTCATCCAAGACAAGAAGATCGAAGGCCGGGAAAAGTACATGGCCGCTCTCAAGGGGCTCGTCCGCCAGTTGCACCAGACGCAGGATAAAGCCCACAAATCCTATGCCCGCCTGATGGAAGCCCGCTCCGGCATCGCCCGGCAACGCGCGGGGAATGAGCTCAAGAAGCTGCAGGAGGCGATGGAAAAGCTGTTTGTGAAGTTTTTCTTTAAGCAGAAGGTGTTGGAGGAGTTCATCGTGGTCTGTGAAAACGTCCACCGGCAACTCCAGGATAAGACCTCCGAGATGGAGTCCCTGCACAAGGCAAAGTCCCGCAGCCGGTCGAGTGATGTCCGCAAAAAGACCCTCAAGGAGGAGATCGAGGAGATCGAACACAACACCCGCCTGACCCGGGAGGAGTTTTTTGCCCATTACCGTGACCTGCGGGAATGGGTTCGCAAGGCGATGCGCGCCAAGACCGAGATGGTCGAGGCCAACCTGCGGTTGGTCATCTCCATCGCCAAGAAGTACACGAACCGCGGTCTCTCGTTCCTCGACCTGATTCAGGAAGGGAACATGGGCCTGATGAAGGCGGTGGAGAAGTTTGAGTACCGCCGCGGCTACAAGTTTTCGACTTACGCCACCTGGTGGATCCGGCAGGCCATCACCCGGAGCATCGCGGATCAGGCGCGGACGATCCGGATCCCGGTCCACATGATCGAGACGATCAACAAGCTGATGCGGGTGCAGAAGCAGTTGGTCCAGGAATTCGGCCGTGAACCGACCCCCGAGGAAGTGGCGGACGAGACGGGCATGCCGGTGGAGCGGGTGCGCGCGGTTCTCAAGATGGCCCAACAACCGATTTCCCTGCAGGCGCAGGTGGGCGATAGCGACGACACGACCTTTGGCGATTTCATCGAGGACAAGAGCGCGGAAAACCCTTCCGACATGACCGCCTACTCGATGCTCAAGGAAAAGATCAAGGATGTGCTGGAGAGTTTGACTGATCGCGAGCGGGCCGTGCTTGAGCAGCGGTTTGGCCTGGTGGACGGTTATTCCCGGACGCTGGAAGAGGTGGGTCGCCAGTTTAAGGTGACCCGGGAGCGTATCCGTCAGATCGAAGCCAAGGCGCTACGGAAGATGCGTCATCCGACCCGGATCCGGCATCTGCGCGGGTTTCTCGAGAACGAGCACCAGCTTTAAAACACACGACGCGCATTGTAAATGCGGTGGAAGTGGGCGGTCGGAAAGTGGAAGAAGGTTTTAAGATCG
>JBEANM010000120.1:0-4312 GCA_041165425.1 Verrucomicrobiota bacterium | reverse complement strand
CCAAAAGCTCCGCCAGAACGGCATCGCCCATACCGAAGCCAGTCGCGGGCAAATCCTCGCCACCCAGTTTCAGCAAAAGGTTGTCGTAACGGCCCCCACCCGCCACCGCGCGGAACTTCCCGGCCCGGTCGTGGACCTCAAACACCACCCCCGTGTAGTAGGCCAGTCCCCGCACCACCCTGAGATCCACTTCACACCAATCGGCATACCCCAAAGCCTCCACCCCCTGGCGGAGTTCATCCAGGCCGGCCGAGCGTACATCTTTGGCCTCTAGAGCGCGCGCCACCGGGTCCGCCAACGGGCCGAGCTTTTTATTCCATTCACCAGCCTCCGCCCCCTCCAACTTATCCAGCGTCCGCAAGACCTCGCCCTTCCCCTCCTCCTTGACGCCGTGCTGGGCCAAAAAAGTATCCCACCATCCCCGGTCACTGACCTTGACGACGACATCCTTGGGCCCCAGCCCCAGGAGCGAGAGCCCCAGACAGAGGGTCGCAATCAGCTCTACCTCGGCCGCCGCTGTCTTTTCTCCGACAATGTCACAGTTCCACTGAAAGTGTTCGCGATGCCGCCCACGCTGCGGCCGCTCATAGCGAAACAGCCGCGGAATACTGAACCACTTGATCGGCTTGCGGTAATGGCGGTGCCGCGAGGCCACCATCCGGGCAAACGTCGGGGTAAGTTCCGGCCGCAGGGCGACATCGCGATCCCCTTTGTCCTTAAAATGGTAGAGCTGGCCGACAATCTCATCCCCGGACTTCTCGGTATAGAGTTCGAGCGACTCCAGTTCCGGCCCCTCATACTCCGCAAAACCTGCGCGGCGGGAGGCGTCCCTCCAGGCAGAAAATATCCCGCGCAGAGCCGTGTGGTCTTCGGGAAAAAAGTCCCGGAACCCCGGGAGGGGCTGACCCGTCATGATGCCGCTCCGCGCGCGGAGCGGTCCGTCAGGACTCCGCCGAGGGGGAGTTGTTCCCGGATTCGGAGACGACCTGCGCCAGTTTCGCAGAGTTACGGATCAGTTCCGCCTTCATCTCCTTGCCCGCCTTGAACTTCACCACCGCCCGGGCCGGGATCGGCACATCCGTCTCCGGCTTGTTCGGATTCCGACCTACCCGGGCCTTCCGGATCTTGATTTCGAACACGCCGAAGTTGCGGAGTTGCACCGCATTCCCCTTGAGCAGGGACTCCTTCACGTGATCCAGCGTTAACTGGATGACCTTCAACACGTCCTGTTGGACGAGGTTAGTCTCATTGCTGATCCGAACCACCAGGTCTCTTTTGGTCAGGTTTTCCATATGTCCTTCTAATTAGGCAATTTCCGTCAGTCCGCCAAGTAAATTTTTAAGGGATAACCATTTAGGAACTTTCCCTCTGTAAATCGTTGATATTAGCGTTTACGCCACTCAACCTTGGGCGGGACAGGATCTCCAACGACTTCCGCAAAAGTACGGAAGTGAGTTTTGCATAATTTGGCTAATTTCTCCCTGCCGCTCTTTTGAAAAATCTCCTCCGCCTGTTTTTTCACACCGGCCCCGGACCCCTTGGCCAGCTGCGTCCCCGCTTCCATGGACAACTTGGCCAACTGCCGAACAAACTCCGCCCTCGCCAGCACGCTCGCCGCCGCTACCGCAATATCGCTCTCCGCCTTGGTCCGTTGCTCCAGTTTTATCTCCACCCCCTGCCGTCGTAACTCGCCCTCCACCAACCGAGGGTCTCCAAACTGGTCGGACAAAGCCCGGGGACAATCCGGCAACCTGCCATGAAGATTGGCAATCACCTTGCCGTGCGCCCAAGCCAGCATCCGGTTGAGGTTTCCAAATTTTCGGTAAAGCTCACTATATCGCTCCGGCCCGATCGTCACCACTTCCAGACCCGGCCCCACCGCTTTCCCGATCTCATCCGCCAACTCCCCAATCTTTTTGTCGCTGGTGATCGTCTTGCTGTCCCGCACCCCCGCCGCGAGCAAACGCTCAGCCTTACCTTCATCCACATACACTCCGGCCACGACCAGCGGCCCAAACAGATCCCCCTTGCCGCTTTCATCGATGCCGAAATGCGGCGCATACATTTCTGGGTGGTGCAGTTTCTCATACCCCAGCCTCGCCTCTCCCAAGACCTCCGGCTCCAGGACAAACTCCACAAACTCCTTGGCCTCCTTGCCCGCCACCACCAGCTTCCCGCTGAGATAAGCACTTAAAACGCACTTCCCCTTCCGCGCCGTGAAATGACCATGATCCAAAGGGCCAAAGACAAAGCCCTTCGCCTCCGCCAACTCCCGCAGGCGCTGGACTTGGGCCTCGTCCAAGGTGTGGGTAAACATCGTGTCAGCCATGCGCTCCCACGCTACTTCCCCTCGCCCCGCCATCGAATCCAAAATCCGGCGGGCCCTACCCCTTTTGTATTCCTGGTATCGCCGGCACCACCGCCCGCTCCCATGGCGCACCCGGCCCACTCCTTACCGCACGGCCGTGGCCGAATTCATGTGCCAGCAAACCCGTATCTCGACGGTCATTCCCTACTACCAGCGCTGGATGAAGATTTTCCCGGGGTGGGCCCGGCTTGCCCGTGCCTCCGCCTCCCGGGTTCTACGGATGTGGGAAGGTTTGGGATACTACCGCCGCGCCCGCTTTCTCCACTCGTTGGCACGCGCGGTGGTGCGGCTTCCCGGTCGTGACCTCCCTCCGGATCCGGAATTCCTGCGAAAACTCCCCGGCATCGGCGACTACACCGCTGGTGCCATCGCCAGCATCGCTTTTGGAAAACCCGCCCCCGCATTTGACGGCAACGTTGCCCGTGTTCTCGGTCGTGTCACCGCCCGGCGCGGTAAAGCCCCCAACCTTCCGGCCCTGCGCGCTCTGGCCAGCCGCATCGTTCCCCGCAAAAATCCCGGCCTCCACAACCAGGCCCTAATGGAACTGGGGGCTCTCATCTGCCTCCCCAAACTACCCCGCTGCTCCCTATGCCCTTTGCGAAAGGCCTGCCCTTCCAGCCAACTGCTTCCATCCTCCTCCCGCCTTGCGCTTGTCCCCTCCCGTTTGCGGCCTACCCCTTCCCATCAAAGAGAGTTTATCCTCATCGCCCGCCGGCAAGGTAGGGTCTGGCTCACCCAAACCCATCCGTTGGGACGTTGGCGTGGTCTTTGTTTTTTCCCAACCACCCTGCAAAAACCCCACGGGAAACTTGCCTTAAAAATCCATTACCCCTTCACCCGCTACATGATTCATGCCGCGGTTTATATTGTCCGGCAGGCACCGTCCCAATGGCCGGGCAAATGGTTCACCTCGAAGCAACTCCGTCACGCCACCCTGCCTGCTCCCCACCGAAAAATTTTAGATACCCTTGAGATCGGCTAGATTCCCTCTCCTCTTGGCGATAGGTTGATCGGGTGCCACCCGTGGCCAAGCCCAAGAGTCCTGCACCAGCCGAAAAGAAGTCGGACAAGAAGAAGTTTGTCGCTTTGGCGGCACTGATTACCTCCACCCCTTTCCTCATCGCCATCGCCGTCCACATCCTCCTTCTTTTGATTGGGGGAAGTGTGGTCATTTTTAAGGGTGGCAATCCTTTGGCCATTTTCACTAGTCAGGATGTCGGCGGCGATGGCGGAGCGGAGGCGGAAGCCCCTCCTTCTCCCGAGGAGCCCACACCCGAGCCGGAATCGGAGCCAATGGCCATGGAAACACCACCCGCCCCGGCCAAAGTCTCCGCTCCCAGCGGTGGCGCCTCAGGCGGCGTCAAGATGGGCGCTTCTCCTCGACCTGTGGGTCGGGCCGGAGGCAAAAGAACCGGCAAATCCACCCTCTTTGGCTTTTCGGAAAAAATGGGAGGCGAACTCGAAGGCACCATGTATGACCTAAAACTCAAGGCCGACGGCAAAAAACCCTCCGGCATTGACGAAAAAAGCTTTCCCGAAGCGGTGAAAAAAATTGTCCGCAATCGCTTCCGCCCCAACTCCCTCGCCGACTTTTACCGGGTGGATAAAAAATTCTTCGCCACGATGTTCTACATTCCCCTGCAGGAAGCCGGGGAGGCCCCCAAAACCTTCGGGGTCCAGGGCAAGGTGAAGCCCAACAACTTCATCATCCACTACACGGGTTCCTTTGCCGCCCCCGAGGACGGAACGTACCGTTTTGTCGGGCTCGGAGATGAAAGTATTATCGTGATGGTGGACGGGTCGGTGAAGCTGGAGGGTAACTGGGTGCCCTTTCTCTCGTACGCCGAGCGAAATGACCGGCCCGGAGAGTCGGTTCTGGAGTTTTTTCCCACCATCAAGGCTAACGAGGCGTGGGCCCGTTTACGCGAAGGAGAATGGATCAGC
>JBEANM010000119.1:0-5802 GCA_041165425.1 Verrucomicrobiota bacterium | reverse complement strand
ATCGCTTCGGAAAAATCAAGATACACGCCCAACCCGGAGTTCCCCACCCCCCGGCCCTCGTCACAAACCCGCTTCGCGGCCCGCGAGGCAATGTCCCGCGGCGCGAGGTTGCCGTAACTCGGATACAATCTCTCCAGGAAATAGTCTCTTTCCCCTTCCGGAATTTGTGGAGCCGGACGCCGATCCCCTTGCTGCTTGGGAACCCAGACGCGACCGTCGTTGCGCAGCGATTCCGACATCAGCGTCAGCTTGGACTGATAATCTCCCGAGACCGGGATGCAGGTCGGATGGATCTGGGTGAAACAGGGGTTCGCAAACAGGGCACCTCGCCGATGCGCGCGCCAAGCCGCCGTGGCATTGGAACCCCGCGCATAGGTGGAAAGGTAATAGGCGTTGCCGTAGCCCCCGGTGCAAAGCAGTACGGCATCCGCCGCGTGGGCCTTCAATTCGCCTGTCACCAGGTTTCGCGTGACGATGCCCTGCGCTTTGCCGTCCGCCACCACCAGATCCAGCATCTCGTGCCGCGGAAACATCTGCACCCGGCCCTGCCCAATCTGCCGATTGAGCGCGGCATAAGCCCCGAGCAGCAACTGCTGCCCCGTGGCTCCCCGGGCATAAAAGGTCCGCGACACCTGGGCCCCACCGAAGGAGCGGTTGGCCAGCATTCCCCCGTACTCCCGCGCGAACGGCACCCCTTGTGCGACGCACTGGTCAATGATGTTCACGCTGACCTCGGCCAACCGGTACACATTGGCCTCCCGCGAGCGAAAATCACCGCCCTTGATCGTGTCGTAAAAAAGACGCCGGACGCTGTCGCCATCGTTTTGATAGTTTTTGGCCGCGTTGATCCCCCCTTGGGCCGCAATCGAGTGCGCCCGCCGCGGACTGTCATGAAAACAGAACGCCTTCACCCGGTACCCAAGCTCCGCCAGCGAGGCCGCGGCGGAGGCCCCGGCCAACCCGGTTCCGACCACGATCACTTCATACTTCCGTTTATTGGCCGGGCTGACCAAGCGCGCGGAGGCTTTGAAGTTCCGCCACTTCTCCGCCAGGGGCCCGGGCGGGATGCGCGCGTCGAGCTTCATGACTTCCAGACCCCCAACCACACCGCCACCGGGATGGAGCTAAAGCCAAGAAAAAGCACGACGGCCAGAACCCAGGACCCGACATCGGCCAGTTTGGCCAGGTTTCGGTCCCGAATCCCGAACGTCTGCCAAACGCTCGCCGCCCCGTGCCGCAAATGAAAAAAGAGCAGCCCCATGGCCAGAATGTAGAAGCCGCTGATGAGCGGCTTGGAAAAGCCGGCGACCACCATCCGGTGGACATCATGCATCGTCTTTCCGTCCACCACCGTCTCCATTCCTTGATAAGAGAGGTCCACCACCTGGGCAGTGAAGTGCAGCAGATGAAAAATCACGAACCCCAAAATGACCGTCCCGCTGATCACCATCGTCACGCTGGCCAGGGTGACGCCCAGGCGGGATTTCCTCCCCCGCACCGCGTAATCCACCGGCTTGGCCGCACGGTTTTCCCGGGCCAGGGACAGGGCCGCCCAGATGTGCGCCGCCGCCGCCGTCAAAAGAGCGAAACGAAACGCCCAAAGAACCAGCGGGTTCGATTTCAGCAAATAAGCATAGCGGTTAATCGCATCCGGGGTGGCCGCAAACATCTGCAGGTTTCCGGCCATATGGATGATGACAAACCCGATCAGGAAAAGACCGCTGACCGCCACCACCCACTTTCGTCCGATGGAGGTCCGCAAAAAGGCGGGAAACTGTGGGTTCGGCGACATGGTTTTAGGCAACTCCTTGTACCAAAGGAAAAAGTGCGCCCAGCGCCCTCCCAAGTCAAAATCCGATCCGGCTTATAAGTGCAAAAAGTTCATAACCCAAGGTGAGCTAATGCGTCCCAGAGACCCCGGTCCGGACGCTCGACCAAGGCCCATTTCCAACCGGCGGCCTCGGCCCCGCCCCGGTCACTGACGGGATCATCCCCGATCAACGCACATTCGTGCGCTCTCCAAGAACCCGTCTGCTCCGCCTTTCGAAAAATCTCCGGCTGCGGCTTCTCCGTTCCAACCTCCTCCGAAATCAGCACTGGATCCAGGAACCCGGCCCAGTCGAAGCCGGTTAAAACCTGGCGCAGGCGCGGATCCCAGTTGGAAAGCAAACCGACGCGGATCCCCTTCTCCCGGAGATGTCCCAGAACCTTTTCCGTCTCCGGAAAATCTCGCCAGGCATCGGACCGCGCAAAATGGGAGTAAACCTCCTCAAAATACTCCTCAAAAGGAAAGTCGACGGGCAAACCACCGACCTCGACGCTGGCCCGCAGAATTCTTTTCCAACCCCCCTTGCCCAGCGTGCCATCCGATCCCACCCCTTCGGGGGTTCTTTTTTTCCAGGCGGCGCGGAACCCCTGATCCAACCTCTCCTCGGAGGGTCCCCAGCCATAGTGCGTGGCTAACCGCGCATACGTCCGCCCCACCGGCTCCGCCGGGCGAAGTAACGTGCCGCCCGCATCAAAAAAAACCGCCCGGATCACCCCCCTTGCACCCCACATCCGCGTAACACCTCCCCCGCCAGCACCAAAGAGCCCAAAACGAGGGTGTTTAACGGACTTTTTTTCTCCTCCGCCATGGCCTCCTCCACCGATGAGAAAAAGCGGTCCGGGGAAACCGGCCATGTCAGCGGATCCGAGCCCCGGGGACCGGGCAAGGCCACGCCCCAAAGCTCGCCACCCGCTCTCCGGATTTTTCCCAGCATCACCTCCACCGCCTTGTCCTGGAGGCAGCCAAAAATAATTCGGGCCGGCCCCTGCGGCTGCATGGCCTTCCACGTCCGTAAGGCCGCCTCCACTCCCTGCTCGTTGTGGGCCCCGTCCAAGACCAAAAGCGGATCTTTTCGCAAAACCATGAAACGGGCCGGCCACCGCGTTTGCCGCAGCCCCCGCTGAATGATGAACTCGGGAAAGGAAAAGTAACGCGCCGCCGCCGCTGCCAAGGCCGCGTTTTGCCGTTGATGCGCCCCCAAAAGGGCAAAACTCCCGGAGGGCAGAGGTCGGACGACTTTCCACGGACATCGCAAGCGTTTGGTCTGCCGCGCCAACACCCGCCGTGCAGCGGCCGGCCAAGGAGCGGAAAATACCGGCACGCCCCGCTTGAGGATCCCGGCTTTTTCCCGACCAAGGTTGGCGTACCCCCGCCCGAGAATTTCCTCATGGTCCCGCCCAAGCGAAGTCAGCAGACATAGCTCCGGCTGCACCACGTTGGTGGCATCCAGCCGCCCCCCTAGCCCCGTCTCCCAGACCACGAAATCCACCCCGGCGGAACGGAAAATTCTCAAAGCCAACCCCGTGGTCGCCTCAAAGAAGGTCGGTCTTTTTGCCGGAGCCAAAGCTTCCACCGCACGCAAAACGGGCCTCAGCTCCCTTTCGAGCACACCCGTTTCCACCATCTTACCCCCTAGCCGGAACCGCTCCCGAAAATCGACCAGATGCGGCGAAGTGTAGAGTCCCGGAAAAAATCCGGTGGCCCGCAGAATCGAATCCAGGGCCGCGGCCGTGGAGCCTTTGCCGTTCGTGCCGGCAAGATGGATAAAATTCAGGTCGCGCTCGGGATGTCCCAAACGGTCGAGCAGGAGCCGCATCCGCTCCAGGCCGGGCCGGATGCCGGCCGCACAGACCGCCTCCAGCCGGGCGACAGGATCCCCCTGCTTCAGAGGTAGCGGAGCAGACGCGGCGCGGCACGATCAGATCGACCAGTCCGCGCTCATGGAGAAATTCGGAAGTCTGGAAGCCTTTTGGCAACTCCTGCTGGGTGGTCTCCTTGATGACCCGCGCCCCGGCAAACCCGATCATGGCTTTCGGCTCGGCGAGGATCACATCACCCAACGAGGCGTAGCTGGCCATGACGCCGGCCATGGTCGGGTTGGTCAGCACAGAAACAAACGGCAGCCCGGCCGCCCCCAACCGGGCCAAGGCCCCGCTGGTCTTAGCCATCTGCATCAAACTGAACATGCCCTCGTACATTCTTGCCCCGCCGGAGGCGGAAAAAACAATGACGGGCGCTTTTTTTTGCAGCCCGCGCTCAATGGTGCGCGTCACTTTCTCCCCCACGACCGCACCCATGCTCCCTCCCAAAAAGGCAAATTCCATCGCGGCCAGGGAAACCTCCCGCCCGCCGATCTTGCCCATCCCCGCGATGATGGCGTCCTTCAGCCCGGTCTTTTTCCGGTTCGCCTTCAGCTTGCTGGTGTAGCTGGCCACCCCCTTGAACTGCAGGACATCCACCGCTTCCATACCCGCATCGTGCTCCTGAAACTTTCCGCCGTCGCAAACCGAGATCAGCCGCTCCCGGGCCCCCAAAGAAAAATGGTGGCTGCATTTCGGGCACACCTGCAGGGCCTTCTTGAGGACCTGGTTGTACACCATCTCGTTGCACCCGGGACATTTCGTCCAGAGGCCGCTCGGCACCCCGCGGGCCCGGGGCTTCGACTCCTTACGGGGCTCGTACTTTCTTCGTTCGAAAACTGGCATGGGGGTAGGGTTTGGTTTTTATCTCCGGGCCACGGTCAAGGCGGCCACTTCTTCGGCTCCCGCCCGGCGCAGAATCCGCGCACAGGCATCCGCGGTGGCCCCGGTCGTGAACACGTCATCACAGATTAACAACCGCCTTCCCCGGGGGTCAAACCCCTCGGCCAAGGCCAACGATCCCCGCAGGTTGCGCAGTCGCTCTGCCCGGCTCAGCCGCGCCTGCGGAACCGTGGCTTTTACCCTACGTAGGGCTTCCACCACGGGAAGCCCCACCCGCTTGCCCAGCCAGCGGGCGATTTCGGCACTTTGGTTAAAACCCCTTTTCCTCCGCCGATCCGGATGCAGCGGCACCGGAACCAGCGCCTCCCACCTTTCCCCGCAATAATGCTCCCGAAACCCATCCTCCAGCCAGCGCCCCAGCCAGGGACGAAGATGGAACTGCCGCCGATATTTGAAACCCAGAATCGCCTCCCGCACGGAACCCTGCTCTCGGTAGGCCGCCCGCAACCGGCTGAGCGACCAGTCCCGTTTTCCACAATTGGCGCAGATAAAGGATTCCGCCACCGGCCGCGGATAGGGCTCCGCACAACGCTCGCAAAAGGGCCGCTCCAGCCGGGACCAAGGGCGGGGCGGCCGGGCCGCCGGGAAAATCAGCCCGACGGCGGCTTCAATCCAGACGCGCACGGGCCGGACGTCCCCAAAGGCCGAAAGCCACCAGCAGAAGCAAAACGAACGGGATGGGACCCGCCTCCAACGAGGGGCCCCACCAACCGCCGGAGACCTGGGCAGATTCTTTCCAGAAACCCTCACAGATCCGGATGCCCGCCACCCAACCGGCATGCAGACCGATCGCCGCCCAAAGATTTTCCTGCTGCCAGACCAGACGAGCCAAAATCAACCCAGCCACAAAAAGACCCACCAGTCTCCAGGGTTCCGCGGATCCGGACCAGAGTTGCAAATGAGTCCATCCCGCAAAACCGGAGAACCAACCCGGGCTGACCTCGGATTGGGGCCGAAGAAAATGGGCGGCGGCAAAGATCAAGGCATTCAAACCCAGTAAAAGCGGCATTGGCTTTTCCCTCGCCGCTTTCCAAAACGCCAACCCTAAAACCCCCCGGAAGAAAAACTCTTCCAAAACCGCCACCAGACACCCCGTGGCCAGCGCGCCTGCCCAGAGATCCAACCCCGGCACACCCGCCCAGGTGCGCACACCCAAAAAACTTTGGATCCATGCGGCCAAGGCCACCATGGCGAAACCCAAAACTCCCCAGA
>JBEANM010000118.1:0-3889 GCA_041165425.1 Verrucomicrobiota bacterium | reverse complement strand
GGTTGGTCCCTGCTCGCCGGAACTTTTTGGGACTTCACGACATTTTCACCCTTGGGGCACCACGTGCTGGTGCTCGGTGGCATCGGTTTTTTGGTGCGCACCCAGCGCGGTTGGTGGAAGGGGGCTTCCGCGGGCGAACAGGCCGCCGGATCGGTCCTGGCGGCGGTGGCGTTTTTTGCCTTGGACCGTTTTCTGCATCTGCTGGAAACCCGGGCTTGGGAATGGCCATTTGCCCTGAGTGTTTCCATGGTGTTGGCGGGATTCGTTAACGGCATCGTTTCGGTGTTGATGGGTTGGTGGATGGAGCCGGAGGCCCGCTTTCCGACTTTCTCCCGCGGGCGCCGGAGGATCCGCTGATGCTTCTCGTCCGTCCCACGGCCAACATTTCCCTGCGCATGCAGGCCGCGATGCTCGTGGTCGTCATGGCCGCCGGTGTCCTGCTGCAGCGTTTGTTTGTGGTGCAGATCGTTGAAGGGGAAAAGCACGCCCAAAGCCTCATTAACCAGACCACGATCCCCATCCTGCTGCCTCCGCCCCGCGGGCTGATTCTGGACCGGAACGGCATGCCATTGGCGGAAAACCGCGCCCGGTACGACGTCGACCTTTATGTCCGGGAGCTTTCCGGCAATTATGCGCGGGCCCATCGCGGGCGGCTACCGATGACCTTGGTGGAAGTAGGAGCAGGGGACAAGCGTCGCAAGCAGCGGCAGGTGGATATTGAGCGGATCGTGCAGGAAACGGCCACCGAACCACTTCGCAATTTGGGGATCCAGATGAACTACGATCTGGAGGAGCTCCGTCGGCATGCCCACCAACGTCCCAACACCCCGTTTCAGTTGGCTACCCAGATCGACTTCGCCACCCTCTCGCGGATGGCGGAGCGGGATCCGCGGATCCCCGGCGTGGATGCGGCCGCGCGGCCCGTGCGCTGGTACCCGTACGGTTCTCTCGCTTCCCACGTGCTCGGCTTTGTCGGAGCTCCCGAGGAGCAGACCTTGGAGACTTTCCAGCCGGAAGTGATCGGGAAGGAAGGAATCGAGAAAGGGTTTAACGTGGATCTGGAGGGCGTGCCCGGCGGCAAGATCCTTAAGAAAAACAACCTTGGCTTCATTATGGAGGAGCAGGGTTATCAGGCCCCCCAAGCGGGCAAGAATATCTACCTGACCTTGGACGCACGGATTCAGACGATCGCCGAGGGGGTGATGCGGCGGGTAGGGCGCGGAGCCTGTGTGATCATGGATCCCAACACCGGCGACATTTTGGCCATGGTGTCGGTGCCAAATTATGATCCCAACAACTTCGTGCCGGGCGGGACGGGGGAACGGACCGACTGGAAGCGAACGCTCACGGACGAAACCAAGCCGATGCTCAACCGTGCGATCGGCGCGTATGCCCCCGGTTCCACCTTCAAGACCCTCACGGCCTTAGCGGCCTTGGAAAATCCCAACGCCAAATTTACCCCGCAAACGATTATTCACAGCCCGGGCTCGGTTTATATCGGGGACCGGTGGTGGAAGGACTGGAATCCCGACGGCCAGGGTTCGATCGCCCTCAAGCGGGCTTTGGCCATGTCCTGTAACACCTTTTTTTATCAGCTCGGGGTCAAAACAGGGATCGAATCCATGACCGACATGGCCAAGCGGATCGGGTTGGGGGAGCGGATGTTGGTGACACCTGAGGGAGAGCCGGAACTGGCCGGGGAGGACCCAGGAACCATGCCGGGCAAAAAATGGATGGAGGACCGGATGGCGGAGCGAAAGAAAAAGTACAAGGAGCGCATCGAAAAATGGGTGGCGGAGGGGCGTCCGGGTTCGCGGCCAACCCCGCCGGCGGTGGAGCGCTGGAGCGATGGGCACACCGCCAATACCTCGATCGGCCAGGGTTATGTCCGGGTGACGCCTCTGCAGATGACCGTGATGATGGCGGCGGTGGCGAACGACGGCACAGTGTACCAGCCGAGGCTGGTGCAGGGGGTGGCGGTTTCGACCGAGGCCGGGGTCAAGCCCGTCCGGGAGTTTCCTGCGGCAGTGAAGCGGGGCGATCTGGGGGTAAGGCCGGAGAATCTTGCGGCGATCCGGGAGGGTCTTCGGGCCGTGGTCACGGAGGGCACCGGCAAAAATGCGGCAGTCAAGGATGTGGAAGTGGCGGGAAAAACGGGATCCGCCCAGTTCACCACGCGGATCGGGGGCGGCTTGGTCAAAGACACGCGCACATGGTTCACCGGTTTCGCGCCGTTGAAGGAGCCCAAGTACGCCATCACGGTCATTGTCGAAGGCGGCAGCTCCGGAGGCACGACCTGTGCTCCCTTGGTTTCGGAAATTCTTTTCAAAATCTTCGAGATGGAGAAAGGAGTGCCGCCGGCGATGGTCTATCAGGCGCCGGTGATCGGTCACTTCCACGGGGTAACGGCCTCGGACGGCTCTTATACTCCCGGAGGCGATGGCAGTGCGGATGCCGACGGCGACGGGGATGGAGGAGTTTTTGGTGGAATCTTTAACTGGTTTGACGAGGGCAATAGTTCGGGTGGGGCCGGCCGGGGCCTACGGAGGAACCGTTAATGGCCAAGACCCGCTTCTGGTCCGGCTTTCACTGGCCGAGCCTTTTTCTCATGCTCGGGCTCTGTACAGCCGGGATCCTGATTATTTACAGTGCCACCCACGGCAGTGAGATGGCGGATCTCAAAAACGCTTCCGTCCAGCAGGCCGCCTGGGTGGGGCTGGGGCTCGCCTGTTTCTTTGTTTTGGCCTTTTCCGATTATCACCGGTGGGTGGCCCAGGGGTGGTTCTGGTTCGGGGGCGGAATCTTTCTCCTGCTGGTCGTGCTGATGTTTGGCCGCGAGGTCAACGGAGCCAAGAGCTGGCTGCGTTTTGGACCCGTGGGATTCCAGCCGGCGGAGGTGATGAAATTGGCATTTCTCGTGGGATCCACGGCTTTGTTGGTGGCGTTACGGGAAAAGATCCAAAAGTTCCGCACGATTCTGGCCTTGGTGGGCTTGGCGATGATTCCGGTCTTTCTGATTCTCAAGCAGCCGGATCTCGGCTCGGCCGCGGTTTTTCTGCCTATGTGTTTTGGTCTCCTGTTTGCGGGCGGTGCCCGGCTGCGATTTCTGCTCATCCCGGTGGGTCTGGGTTTGGCAGGAGTTTTGGCGATTTATCTTTGGGTAGGGCATCTCGGCAAGGAACTTCCGTTTCTCAAGACCTACCAGAACAACCGTATCCGGACCTTTTTTGATCCCAACCTGGATCCTTTGGGGGCGGGATGGACGATCCGGCAATCGATTATCGCGATTGGTTCGGGGGGCTTCACGGGGAAGGGGTTCCTCCGGGGGGACCAGAACCTTTACGGGTTCCTGCCCAAAAATATCGCTTACAACGATTTTATTTTTTCCGTGTTGGGGGAGGAGTGGGGGTTTGTCGGCGGGGCGCTCCTGATTTTGGGGCAAGCGGCCCTGCTGCTCTGCATCGCCTGGATTGGCCTGCGGGCTCCGGATTTTGAGGGGCGGCTCCTGGCGGGAGGCGTCCTCGGTATGCTTTTCACGCATTTTTTCATCAACGTGGGAATGACAATCAAGGTGGTACCCATCACCGGCATTCCCCTTCCTTTTGTCAGCTATGGAGGAACCTTCCTGGCCGTATGCATGGCCGCGATGGGGTTGATGCAAAGCATCTGGCGGCAACGGCGTCTCGGCTGACACGCCTCCGCAAGAAAGGAACACCCACATGATACTGGAAACCATCAAACGAATCCTCCGGGGTAAGCCCCGCGAGGAGCGACGCAGCCTTCTCATTTCCGTCGAGCCGCTGGAGAAGCGGGTCGCCCTGCTGGAAGGGGGCGTGGTCGAGGAGTTCTCGATTGAGCGGGAGGGGGACCGAAGCATCTCCGGCAACAT
>JBEANM010000117.1:0-4159 GCA_041165425.1 Verrucomicrobiota bacterium | reverse complement strand
CACCTGTCCCTGAACCGAAAAGAATACCCTAAAAGGCTCTCTTTTGAAGCCTCAAATCCGGCAGCTAGGTAGGGTCAGTTGTCCCAACTGACCATGCTGAGCGACGAAAGGAGCTCCTTGAACTGTCGGCATGGACGCATGGCAACATGCATCCCTACCAAGACCAAGACGCACCGTTTTTTCAACTTCAACTTAAACTTCAACTAAGGCCTTCTGCCTCTAGGCTATTGGGATGAAGTCGGGGGATGAAGTCGGAACTACCCATCTCCGTATGCATGATCTCCGGCCCCGACGCCGGCCGGATTGGGCGGGCGCTGGAAAGCGTCCGCGGATGGACCGCCGAGCAGATCGTGGTGGTCAACGACGATGTGACCGATGGCACGGACAAGATTGCCGAAAAGCTCGGGGCCAAGGTCTTTCGCGAGCCCTGGAAGGAACACATTGCCCAGAAAAACTCCGCCGCCGCCAAGGCCACCCAGCCGTGGATTCTGGGCCTGGATTCCGACGAGGAGATTTCCTCCAGGCTTCGCGAATCGATTACCCGTTTCATGTTATCCGTTCAGGTCAATGCCCCCGACGCCTTTCGGATGGCCCGTTGCTCCTTGTTCCTCGGGCACTGGGTTCGGCATGGTGACTGGTATCCCGATTGGCAGACGCGACTCTGGAGAGCGGGGAAGGCCAAGTGGGGCGGGATTGATCCCCACGACCGCCTTATGGTTGAAGGCCGGGTCGGAACCTTGAACGGAGACATCCTCCACTACTCCAATCCCTCCATTTCCAGTTATGTCTCCAAGATCAACTACTTCTCGGATCTTTATCTCGAGTCACGGCTTAAGAAGGGATCGCGCTGGTATCCGGCCGAGACCGCATTCCGCGCTTTCTGGCGTTTCTTCCGGGCATATTTCCTCCGCCTGGGCTTTCTCGACGGCTTCCCCGGCTTTTACATCGCCGCCTCCACCTTCTACTCCACCCTCGTCCGCCACACGCGGCTTTTGGAACACCAACGGGCCAAACGCCCCATCCCGCCAAAACCGTGAGTCATTTCAAATTTCCAAATTCGAAATGATCTAACCATTAGATTTTAGGCCGAGTCTCCGTACAATATACTCCCCAATCGCTAGGCTAGCCGTCGCGGCCGGGCTGGGGGCGTTGACGACATGCAGGATCCCCGGGGCCTCCACAAAGGAAAAATCCTCCACCAGCGCCCCATCGGTTGACATCGCCTGGGCGCGAACTCCTGCGGAACCGGATTCTAAGTCGTCCTCCTGGATTTTCGGAACAAGTTTCTGCAGGGAACGGCAGAACTCTTTCCGGTTGATCGACCTCCAGATCTCGTAACTGCAGATGGAAGGATATTTCAGCATGAACTTCCAAAGGCCCGAAAAAGAGAGGCTTTCTGCCAGATCCCGCAGGTTAATGTCGCCCCAGGTGTAACCTTCCCGGGCTAGCGCTAGGACAGCGTTGGGTCCCGCCTCCACGCCACCTTGGATCATCCGGGTGAAGTGGACGCCAAGGAAAGGGAATTGCGGATCCGGCACGGGGTAGATCAGATTCCTGACCAGGGACTGCCTCTCTTTGCGGATCATATAGTACTCGCCCCGGAAAGGCATGATCTTGGCGGATGGCTCCATTCCTGATCGGGATACCATCCTGTCGGAATGCAGGCCCGCACACACCACCACCTGCCTGGCTTCATTAGTGCTATTAAGGGTTTGAACTCTCCAAGTCCCGCTTGCCCCTTTTAAGCTTTCCACCGGTTCACCCGTCATGATCTCGCCACCGAGCCTTCGAATTTCCACGGCCATCGCCTCCACCACGGCTCCGTAATCCACGATTCCTTCCTCTGGGACATGAATCGCTGCTAGGCCGGCCGCATGGGGTTCAATCTCCCGGATCTGAGCCGGTCTCAGCTTGCGGAGCCCCTTCAAGCCGTTGGCTGTGCCCCTCTCCAAAAGCTTCTCCAGCCTCGGAAGCTCCTCTTGTTCCGTGGCCACCACGATCTTGCCGCACTGCTCGTGGGCCACTTTGTGCCTCTGGCAGAAGTCGACCATTTGCCGGAGTCCCTTCACCGCCAGCTTGGCTTTGAGGGATCCCGGCTTGTAATAGAGGCCGGCATGGAGCACTCCGCTGTTGTGGCCTGTCTGGTGTTGGCCCAGAGAACTTTCTTTTTCCAGCAACAACAACTTCGTTCCGGGGCTTGCCTCCAAAATGCGCAGTCCGGTGGCCAAGCCTACAATGCCCCCGCCCACTATGATAAAGTCGTATTTCATTGGGAAATTCGAATTCCGCTATTTAAGGCCCGCTTTTTAGCTAGCGGCCGTGAGTCGTTGTTGTTCCGCCATCTTGGCAAAATGGGCCTTGGCCCGAAGGAGTTCCTCAAAGGTGCCGCGTTCCACAATGCGGCCGTGGTCCAACACGATAATCTCATCCATGTTGGCCAGGGTGGAAAGGCGATGGGCGATGCAGATGACCGTCCGGCCCTCTTCCAGGGAATCGATGGCTGACTGAATCTCCGCCTCCGCCCGGGAGTCCAACGCGGCGGTAGGTTCGTCCAAAACCAGGATCGGGGCGTTGCGGACGAATGCTCGGGCGATTGCGACCCGGGCCTTTTGACCTCCGGAGAGTAGCTGGCCCCGCTCGCCGCAGGGCGAATCGTAACCCTGCGGCATCTGCATGATGAAGTCGTGGGCGTAGGCGCGTTTGGCCGCCTGCTCGATCTCGGCCTGCGTGGCGCCCTCGTGGCCAAAGCCGATGTTGGTGGCCACTGGCAGGTTGAAGAGAACCACGTCCTGGCTGACCAAGGCCATTTGCGCCAACAGATCCTTGGTGGCGTATTCCCGCAGATCGTGGCCATCGAGGAGGATTCTCCCTTTGGTGGGGTCGTAGAAGCGCATGAGCAGGTTGATCAGCGTGCTCTTTCCGGAGCCGCTTTCCCCGGCCAAGCCGATCTTTTTTCCCTTGGGAATTTCTAGGCTGACCTGATGGAGCACATCAGTGTGCCCATAGGAAAAAGTGACCCCCTCGATCCGAATCCCTTGGTTGAACTTGGTGAGGGTTCGCGGCTGGGTTGGTTCGGTCACCGTGGGCTTTTCAGCAAAAAGCTCGCTGAGGCGTTCAATGCTGATACTGCTCATTTGCAGGGTAAGGTGGAGCCCGGCGATGCGCTTGATGGAAAGGGGGGCGAGCAGCAGGGCGGTTAAAAACGCCACCAGATTTCCCGGTTTGGCGTTGGTGGTGAAGACGAACACCAGCAGAAAACCCACTCCCAGCATGGAAAGAATCTCGATGAGGGGATTGAGAAGATTCCGGGTTTGCGCGGTTTTCACGCTCATCTCGACACCGAAATTGGCCTGCTCCCGGAACGACTTCAGCTGCAGAGCCTCCATGGCGTAGGCCTTGACGATCCGGATGGCGGCGAGAGCTTCCAGCAGGCTTCCGCTTTGGGTCACGGAAAGACCGGTGAATCTTTTGGTCAGGGCGCGCAATCGTTTGCCGCTGGTGATCACGGGAACCAGAACGAGGGGCAACATGGCCACGGCAATCAGGGTGAGCCTCCAGTCAATGATGAGCATGCTGACGAGGATACTCAAAACGGTGAACGGTTCGCGGATGGTATCGATGAAGCCATTGGTCATGGAATCGTAAATGACGCGGGTGTCCGAGGTGATTCGATTAAAGATGTCCGCTACCGGCATCCGTTGGAAAAAGGAAAGGGAAAGCTCCTGGGCTTTTTGTAGGGCCGCCACTTGCATGTCCCGGATCACCCGGGCGCTCACCCAGGTCAGGCAGTAGGTGCTGAAGTAGCTGGCCATGGCCCTTCCACCCATCACGAGTGGCAGCAGGAAAAATCCTCCCAGCATCTGTTGCCACGTGACCGGTTGGCCCATCCGGGGAAGCCATTGGTCAGACATGGTTTTGAAAAAGGCCCCGATCAGCCTGGCGTTTTCCTTCAAATCCCTCTGCAGCGTTTTTACCAAGGAGTCTTTTTCTGGGCTGATTTCGACAGGAGATGCGGAAGCAGGTTTGGGATGGGTCACGGTGACAGCCGCAGGGGGCGCCAAACGGTTGAAAAGTGTATTGACCGAGAGAACGAAAAGGCCGTTCGAAAGCCCAAAAAACATGCTCAAGGCAATGCCCAGAATGAACCGGAAACGATACG
>JBEANM010000116.1:0-4601 GCA_041165425.1 Verrucomicrobiota bacterium | reverse complement strand
CCTCAAGTACACGGCTCCGATTGTGGACCACGCCCGCCAGCGCGTCCGCGCCCTGGAAATGTACAAAAAGGCCAGAGGTTAGGGGGCTAAAACGGCCGACTCTTCGTTTACGTTTACGGAAACCAACCGGCCGGAACCCGCGCAAACCGGATCGTGACCGTAAACGACCAACTGCTCGCGGTTCGGGCTGTTGGCGTGGCGCACGTAGAAGCCGGATGCCGACACCGCCAGCTGGAGCGAGTGGGCTAGGCCCAGGCCGAGCAGCCTGCCGATCGCAAAGCCGGCGTTGAAATGGTCCCCGGCGCCAGTGCTGATCTTTGGCTTCGAGGTGTAGGGTCCGTTGACGAACACCTCTTCTTCGGCGTTGGCCGCACAGGCGTACTGGACAGGGTGGATGACCACAACGGAGACGCCCATCTTCTCGCGGATTGCGCCGGCAAGGGAGGCGTAGCCTTTGGGGTTTTTGGCGGCGCCCTTGAGGCGGAGCACCTTGGCCACGTGGAGGGCTTCGCTCTCGTTGAGACCGAGGGTCACATCGTTGTCTGTTTGGAACTCGGCGATGATTTTGAGGGCGGCCAGCAGGTCGGCCTCGATCCGTTTCGCCGGGTCGGCCAGATCAAAGAACATGTGTTTCCGTTTGCCGGCCTTCACGGGCTTGTACTCGGTGAGCAGCTTCTTCCAGATCGCGGACATGTGCGGGAGCATCGTCCAGTTCACCATTCCGACGAAGTCGGCCGAGGTCCAAAGCTTCTGGACCAACTTGTCGCCGAGGCGCTTGATGATCGTTTCCCAGTTCGCGTCCTGTACGGAAGCGTGTTGGCCGAGCATGATTTTGCCGTCGTTAAATTCGAGGGCCGAGGTCAGGGCCGGTTCGGCAAAGGAGTGAACCTTGGCCCGCTTGGCGAATTCTTCGAAAACCGGATGGACCTTGGGATAACCACACATGCCCATGTATTCCACGGGCGCGCCTAGGGTGGACATGGCGAAGGCCATCAACGGGCCGTTGCCGCCGATCTTCTCCATGGTCGGAACGACCTCAAAGTTGGCACTCTTGCCGGCGGCCTCACCCACCTTTTTGGCAAAGGGCTTGATGGAGGTGTAAGGAAGATACTTGGTGGCCGTCTGCCGCTGCTCGACGACCTGCAGGATGGTGTCGAGGAACCCGTCGAATCCGAGAAGACAGGTGAATTTGAGGAGTTGGGCGCGGGAACCGATCAGTCTCTCCGCTGTTTGCCGAGCTAATCTGGAGTCAGTCATAGCCTGTCGTTATACCCTGTGGGAGAGAAATTCACAAGACAAACCCACACCTCCGCAGAGCGCGATTGCCTTTCCGCCGCCACGTGCGATTTCCAAAATGCGTATGGCCAAGATCGTCTACTTTGATTTGGAAACCCAAAAAGTTGCCTCGGAGGTCGGCGGATGGGCCCATATCGACAAAATGGGCCTCGCGGTGGCGGTTCTTTACCATACGGATCGTGGGGAATATGGCGTCTATCTTGAAAAGGATGCGGAAAAGCTGATCCAGGACCTCCGTCGGGCGGATCTGGTCGTCGGCTTCAACGTTCTTCGTTTCGACTACACCGTCCTTTCCGCCTACTCCGTTTTTGACTTCTCCACCGTCCCCACGTTGGACCTGATGGTCAGCCTGGAGGAAAAAATCGGTCACCGGGTTGGGCTCGATGCCGTGGCGGACGCCACCTGTGGTGTGAAAAAAACCTCTTCCGGGATGGAGGCGATCCAGTGGTGGCGGGATGGTCAGCGAGCCAAGGTGGCGGAGTACTGCTGCTACGATGTGAAAGCTACGCGGATGGTCCATGAATACGGGGTCCGTCACGGGCGTGTCGCCTATGTGAGCCACAAGACGATGTTGAAACAGTTCGTCAAGGTGGACTGGGCCTCCGTCGGCCCGGTGCAGCATCTGCTCTCCGCACCTTTGGCGGCGGCTGCTTAAGCCCCGGTAGGGACGCCTCGCCGAGGCGTCCGCATCGATGATTTGGCGTTGAACCCTCAAACCGGACGAGTCGGCGACTCGTCCCTACCTGTTTTCAAACAACCGTCTTGTTGCTTCATGCCTGGCTTCGAACATTTTCTTCAGCATCGCCCTAATCACGGGCAAGAGGATTACCCCCGCTGGCCCGCCGGGGGGGAGAAATTCGATCCGGTCCACCAAGCCGGTTGACCCGTTCGGTGCGGCCCAGAACTCGTGCAGGTGGCGCCAAAATGGAAAAGGCCCCCTGATAGCCTCATCGGTGATAGAGGCTTTGGCGGGGGTTCCGGAAAAATCCTCGACGGAAACCACCTGTACTTCCCATGCCTGGGGAAGACCCAGGGAGGAGACCTTGAGCCTGAGTTGGGCCCCCGCAGACACGAGTTTCGGCGCATCCAGCGAGATCAACCGAATCCAGGACGGGTTGACCTTACCCAGGTTTTCCGGATGAAGATGAAACTCAAACACCTTTCGTGCTTCGGCCTTGAGGTTCGAGGCGTGCTCGAAGACGTACGGCAAAGGCTTGGCGGCCATGCGGGATGTTGTTCGATCTGGGGCGGCCGGCCAAGGCTCCGTTTCCGGGTTGGCCTCGCCGGGTCTTCGGACGAAACTGGTGTATGGCGTTGCCGGGCTGGAAAAAAATCCTCGTGGTGGATCTCGGCTTTCTGGGGGACACGGTGCACTCCGTGCCCGCCCTGCGGGCCTTGGCCGAAGCCGGCGCGGAGGTGCATGTGATGACCACCGCCGTGGGGGCGGAGGTTTTGGCCATGGTGCCAGCCGTCCGGCGGACGTGGTTGGTTTCGCTACAAAAACCCAGCCCGCCTTTTTGGAAAGGCATCCCGCAGCTTCTCGAAATCCGTGCGGAAAAATATGATGCGGCGGTGTCCTGGGTCGGTTCCGATCGGAATCTTTACGGCGTAGGTTGGTCCGGAGCCAAGGACCGGATTGCCCGAATCACCGGCCGAAACTCTTGGCCGGCCCGCGTACGCCTCACCCGGTGTGTGGAAGGCAGGGATCGATCCCGGCCGGTTTTTGAGCAGCGGCTTATTTTTCTCCGGGAACTAGGCTGGTTAGGGAAGGAGCCCGGCTGGGATTTAAAGATTTCAAAAGAGGAGCAGACCACCGCACGAGCTCTCGTCCGGAGCCCCTATCTGCACCTTTCGGTCAATGCGGCCAGCACGCCCCTGAATGAATGGCCGTTGGATAATTGGGCTGAAACTCTCCGGTTGGTTTGGCAGGAGGCGCCCAGGCTGGAAATTCTGGCGACCGGGGTCGGTTCGGAACGGGAAACGGCCCGGTTGGTGGATTTGGGGGCTTTGGTGGGGGACGCGCGGCTGAAGATCCGGACGCAACGCACTCCGGTGGCTCTTCTGTCTGCCTTGCTGGAGGGCGCCGATCTCCACCTCGGTCTGGACTCCGGCGTCCTTCATCTCGCGGTGGCTCTGGGAAAACCGACGGTGTCCCTTTTCCGCGAATCGGCAGGACGCCCCGGGTGGGCGCCACGCGGGGCAAATCACCATGTTCTTCTCCGCGATTGTCCCTGCCACCAGACGGGCAGGGCAACCTGTGCCGGCAGTCGGGCCCTTTGTCTTTCAAAAATTCTGCCGCAGGATGTGGCTAGGGCGGTGTTGAATTTATTGCCGGCCAGCGGCAAAGGATAACGGCATGGCTTTGCCTGACTACTACTCCGAACTCGCTCCCTTTCGGGAACACTTTGAAACTGGGCACCCGATTCTTTGCTATCACAAAACCGAACCGGTCCCCCGGAGAGCCAGGATCAAGGGACTGTATTTGGAGCCGCGACTTTTCCGGAATCAGATCGCGGAACTCTACTCCGCCGGCCTTTCTTTCGTTGCCCCCAGATCAGAAGGCGGCCCTAAGTCCAAAATGGTCACGATTACCTTTGATGACGGTTTTGTCAGCAACTTGGAGGAAGCCGCTCCAGTCATGCGGGAGTTGGGTTGCCTGGGAAAACGAGCGAATGGGAGGCCGCGGAAGGCGGGGAAGCCAGGCCTTTGATGGATGATGCCCAAATTCGGGACTGGCTGGCGGCAGGACACTGGATCGGGGCGCATACCTGCACCCATCCCCGTCTCTCCCGTATTTCCCGGGATCGGGCCAAGGAGGAAATCGTTTCGAGCCGCAAAAAGCTTGAAGATGCATTTGGAGCGGCCATCGAGCACTTTGCCTACCCGTATGGGGACTATGATGAAGCGGTGGTAGACCTCGTGCGCGAAGCCGGCTTCAAAACCGCTGGCACCATGGATCCTGGGGTCAATCCGCGCAACATGGACCCGTTTCGACTCAAGCGTTGGACGGCACGCTACCCGACCAGGACGATCGGGGCGGTGCTGCGGAGATTGTTTCGGCAAATCAGGCTTTGAGCGCCGTCGGCTAATCCATTAAAAAACCCTGATGGCGGGTCGAGAAAAAGCCAAAATCATGTCTGTTTTGCTGGTGCTTCCCGTGTTCAATGGACTCAAGGATGTTTCCAGAGTGTGTCGGTCGATCCGGACTTTACAGGCCAAAAACCGGAATGTTTCGGTCATCGTGGTGGATGACGGCTCGTCCGACGGTACGCCGGAAGCATTTCGGCGGGGGCTGAAAGGATTGA
>JBEANM010000115.1:0-3936 GCA_041165425.1 Verrucomicrobiota bacterium | reverse complement strand
TCGGTCGCGGCGGTGGAGGGCTTGGTCTCGTCGGCGGGCTTGCTTTCCGTGGAGGAAGAGGAGGCGGTGGTGTCTCCGTACGTGGTGGTCACATCGGTGGCGTTATCCGGGACAGTGCAGGCGGACAAAAGCCCCGCTGCGGCCAGAACAAAAAGCTTGGACCCAGGGAGTTTCATGGAGAAAGAATCATAACTGAAAACCGGGAAATCCGCAATCCCAGCCTAAACCCTGGCAAACGTCAGCTTGATCCGGAATTCCGCCCTTTCCTTGGGCTTCAGGTCGAGGTGCTGCCCCAAAAGAATCGCATTCCCTTGTCGGATCGGGCCCTCGGGCCCCACCTCCACGTCCAGCAGCGGATAGCCCCAAGCCATCGGAAGATTTTCCGTCATCACCCGGACCTGCATCTTGTCCACGCAACGGGCGGAGAGACCCTGGATGCCTGTCACCTGCCAGCTTTCCCGATCCGTTTTCTGCAGATCCCCGGCCTTGATCGTGCCCCTTCCTCCCTGATCGGGGCCCAGATTCAAGTTCAGCTCGGTCGCAAAAACCGCCTCCAAGGGCAGGTTTCCGGTATTCGTCAGCTGATAGGACACCTCCACCACCCCGCTCGCGGCATCAATGGCATAGACCTTGTCGAGCTGGCAAGGCTGCCGCAGGCCCATCCGGTAAAGTCCCCCATCCCGGTACAGTTCGACCGTCACCCGACTGCCCGTTTGCCGCATCTGGCGCAGTTGAAAGGGCTGAAGAATAAAATCTCCCAACTCCGGGTAGGTCCCGGCCGACAACTGCTCCACGGTTGTGCCCCGCGCAAAAAAATGCTCCTGGAAAATTTTCCGTTCGTACCAGTCCGTCACCGGAGGTGGGGCCGTATTTGTCCCCTCGTCCCGCCGCGTGAGCACGTTGGCCAAATTTCTCCCCAAATTGGGGAATCCCAATTCCAGGCAACATCCTCCCTGATGCGGCGCCACCAGCATGGTCAGGGCCGGATGAGCCGCCGAAATCTCCAACTGACCGTCGGCATCAAAATCCTCCCGCACCAGCTCCGTCTCTGACTGGCCTTCGCGTAGTTCCGCCTCGGCTTGGAGCAGCTCTTTCCAGATCGCTTCCCGCAGGTGCGGCAGATGCAGACCCCCGCGCGTGCCATGCCACATCGCCGTCGAACACTGCGCCCGCCAAAGTTTTTCCTGAATCGGTCTCGTTTTCGGGGACTTGGGCTTCGCCCGGAGCCGCCGCCCCAGCGCAAGATTTTTGCGGTAAAACATGTTCACCTCGCTGTACCGAACACGGAAAGAGGCCCAGGACCCGCCCCGGAAAAAGGGCAGCATTTTCGCCGCATCGTACCGCTGACTGAGTTGGGCCCGCTCCCGGAAATATTCCCGGCGGGCCGCACCCGGCAGGGACCAGCCCCCAAGCTCCGCTGGCGTGCCGGGCGGCAAGGCGACCCGCCCCTTGGGCGCTTGCCGCTTGATCTGGGCCTGCCCGGTAAGCGTGTGAATCCAACTCGCGGACTCCTCGAGCTTGGTGAAAAACGTGTCGAGGTAAGCGGCGGGCCCCACCGGCGCTGCCGGCCAGGTTTCCAAATTCGCCGCCAGCGTCAGCGTGATGTCCTCTCCCCGATTGGCGATCCGGCGCAGATGGCCGAACAGGTCTTCCCAGCTGGCATAAGGAATCAGGCGGGCCAGATCGGGACAGGTGGGAAACACGGTGAGCAGGTCCCCGGCCTGGTCCGTGACATAGTGTCCGTTCAGCTTGGCCGCGGAGACACCGGTCTTGAGAAAAAAGGAGCCTTCAACCGGGGCATACTGAATCCCGGCCCGGTTCAGCGCCCCACAGAGAGAGGGACCCCACACTCCTTCCGCTAACCACGCTCCCGCCGGCTCGGCTCCCAGCCTTTGCTTCAACCACGCTGTCATCATCGCCAGTTGCCCATCCCGGTCCTCCTCCGACCACTCGACCAGCACCGGCTCATAAAAACCTCCGGAAAGCATCTCCACGCGACCGGTCGCCACGAGGTCCCGTAATTTGACGACCAGATCCTCGTGCCGCTCGGCCAGCATCTCCAATAAAACCCCGCTGCAGTGCAGATTCACCGCGACCCCGGGATGTTTTTGTAAAACTTCCAAAACCGGCCGATACGTCTCCTGTACAATCCGGTCCACCACCTCGGGCAGGTTGCCCAACGGCTGGTGCATATGAAGGCAGAGGACAAGGTTGACGTTTTTCATGACCGGATCAGACGAACCAATTCTTCATGTCATGGGTGCGGTTCGGCCCCGCAAATTCGATCAGGCCGCGCTCGGGATACCGCTCCGCTTCCCCGCCGTTCCTCAGAATCCGCACAAGATAGCTTACTTCCGCCCCGTCATTGCGCCATCCCAACGCCGCAAACGGCACCCGCAACTGCAACCCCCGCTCCCCGCGGGCCTCCGCTTCCGCCTGAACGGGCTCAAAAGACACCCCGTCTTTGGCCCGGCTGATTTGCACGGTCCATTGGTTTTGCTGGTGAGTGGCGCGAAGCCTCACGGGAGCCGGCTGGTTAAAATCCACGCACACCTCGTCGCCCACCGGGCTCTTTCCATCAAGGCGAAAATAAAAATCTTTTTCGCCGAAGCCGTACTGGATGGTCCGGACACGCCGGTCTCCCTGCGCCATGGCCCCTTGATCCCGCCAAGCCTCGTACTGGCCGGCTCCCGACCAGTCCAGATAGCTCGGCCGTGGCCCCAGCTTCGGCTCAATCGAGCGGACCGGCGGATGGCCCAACCGCATTTCCGCCGCACAGATCGGCACGCTGAGCCCCGGCGGAGGCGTTGCCCCGAGCCGTCGGTACACATTCTGCAGCCGTCCACGAAAAAGGGCGTCGAAAATCAGATCGCTGTCTGTCTGGAAATCCGGCCCGTACCACCAGAACCAGTCGCTACCCTCGGCCGCGTATAAGTCCTCCCACGCAGCCTTGCGGATCTCCTCCGGCAACTGGTTCCGGCCTTCCGCCTGCTTGAGAAAATCCCGTGTCCGCTTGATCCAATCCCAAGCCCGGTTCTCTTCGGGATCCCCGATCCAGATGTCGAAATTGCCTCCGATCCAGGAACCCGAATGAATCCGTCCCGCGGGCGCCCCCTCCTTGCCATCGAGATACCCCCCCAAGGTTTTGGTTTGTATCCTCTGGGAGCCCTCCAACCGTCCGTAAAATTCGTGTAGGAACTGCTCCCCGCTGTCGGGGAAAGCCTCCCAGGCATTCTCGCCATCCAACGCCAACGTGATCACCCCGTCCTTCGGCATGACATGGGCAATGTGCTCCAAATGGACCTTCAGATAATCGGCCGCTGCTTTGGCCTCAGTCCGGGCCGCCGTGAAACCAATGTAGTCGGAAAGCGGTCGCTCTCGGAACAGCGCCTTGAGCTTGGCCCCTTGCTCCTCCACCCGCCACGCCTGGAAAAGCTCCACGTGATCCACTTTCCGGCCCTGCTCCTCCAGCCCGCGGAATAGCACGGCTTCGTCGGTGCAAAAATACTCAAACCCGGCCTTCGCCATCAGGGGGATTACCTCCGGGCTCACCGAGCCCTCCGAAGGCCAGAGACCCCTCGCCTTGCGACCAAAGACTCGCGTGTGGGACTCCTGCGCCCGCTGCAAATGGGCCTGGGCATCCTCGGGCGCCTGCATCCGATCCGGCAAGCGCGCCCAAGGCATCGCCCTCTTCGCCGACTCCGTGTCCGCCAATAGCGGCAGAATCGGGTGATAAAAGGGTGTGGTGGTCAGTTCGACCTGCCCGCTTTCCGCCAAGGCCCGATACTCGCCCAAAATCCCCTGCAACATTTCCCGGTGGATCTGCAGGACGCTGGCTTTCTCCTCCTCGCTGAAGTCCCGCCCTTTTTGCATCAACTGGCCCAGCACGGGATACCGTTTCCGCGCCGCAAAGCCGCACCAGCCAAGGTTGAACCA
>JBEANM010000114.1:0-7322 GCA_041165425.1 Verrucomicrobiota bacterium | reverse complement strand
TATTCATCCTAGGATAAGCCTATAAGAATTTTCTAGCTGAGCAAATATTTTTATTTGACTTTTTGGAAATCTGGATTAGGGTACACCTAGTCAGGAAAACGCCAACAAACCAACAGAAAGGAACAAACGAATTATGAAAAAACTCCTTGGTAATTTGGGAATTGCTTTGGGGCTCTGCCTCACTTCGATTCCCCTGAATGCGGCCACATTTTTCGCAGACGATTTCGAGGCAAGCGGTGCTTCAGGAGCCACCACCCTCTCTGCTCCTTGGCAAATGAACAAGGAGGTTTTCAACTCGAGTAATGCGTATTTGGGTGGTTACTATCCTGGGTCCACTTTTGGCCCTAATGCTGTGGTAGCAGGGGGTGCAGGTGGTTCAGCATTTTCTGGAAAAGTTTGGCCTGATTATGGCTACGCTCCAGATTGGGCACCAGGAAACAAAATCAACGTTAGTTTGCTTGTAAACCAAACTCTGACTGCTTCAGACATCGCACCCGGAGTAATCCAAATGGACTTCAGTTACCTCCGCGATGCCAATCCTGGAGCCAATGCCACGGCGTTTGCCTGGATGAGGCTTTTGGCCGCAGACTACAGTGCAGTTTACTGGCAGGACACTTTCCAGCTAGCTGTGAACGGGGATTGGAGTCGTGGGTCAGCCAAGATGACCTTTGACGGCACACAAGCTGGTCTGCATCTTCAATACGGATTTACGGTTGTCGACGCCGACTACAGCGGCAACGCCGGTCTTCTGGTCGACAACATAACCGTTAGCAACGTCCCCGAGCCATCTTCCGCCGCCCTTATGGGTTTGGGCGTGGCTGGGTTGCTTGCCTTCCGCCTGCGCCGGAAGCTCTGAAGAAAAAGTTCCAGTAAGTTCCTTTCTGACAAAAACCCGGGAGGTATCCCCTCCCGGGTTTTTTGTTTTCTGAATCGGTCGCGTGGAATCGCATATTTGGTAGGCGGTTTTTTCCGAAACCGTTTCGTTCAACTCTCAAAGACCCAACACCCCAACGAGGCGACCTCGGAGAGGTCGCCCTACCTCAAATTCCCGCCCCCCCTTCCGGATCACGTCCCGGTACCAAAAATACGAATCTTTCGGCGTCCGCTTCTGGGTCTGGTAATCGACATGCACCAACCCGAACCGCTGCTTGTACCCCTCCGCCCACTCAAAGTTATCCAGCAACGACCAGTGAAAATACCCCCTCACCGGCACACCCTCCCCCACCGCCCTCCGCAGTTCCCGCAAATATCTCCGGGTAAAATCGATCCGTTGCGGGTCGTGCACCTTTCCGTCCTCCGCCACCCAGTCCGTGTTGCTCAACCCGTTCTCCGTGATGTACAGGGGCAACCTGTAACGCTCATGCAGAAATTTCGGCCCCCAACGCAGGCTCTCCGGGGTCACGTTCCACTGGAACGCCGTCCGCGGATTCCCCGGACCGAACGGAACCGCTTCCGGTTTGCCTCCCCTACCCGCCCGGACCGGGGTCCCCTGATAGATGTTCACCCCGTAAAAATCCAGCGGCTGGGCCATGATCCGCAAATCCTCGTCGGAATAGTCCGGCAGAAGCTTGCCGTAGGCCCGCCGCGCTTCCGGCGCCACCCGCCCCAGCACCACTGGATCGCTCCAGTGGGTGTTGTTGAAGAGATGATCCCGCCCACAGGCCAGCGTGCCGACCCGGGCTGCCCGGACATCCGCCGGTTTCGACGTGTGCGGGTACCAAACGACTCCCACCGGCGCCCACCCGATCCGCGGGAGCTGGGAGCAAGCCGCCCGCAGGACGGAGACCGCCAGTCCGTGGGCCAGCTGAACGTGGCGCACCATCTTCAGCTGCTGCCGCATCGGCCGCTTCAGCCCGGGGGCGTGGGTGCCCGTGCCGTGCCCCAGTCCGATGAAACACTGGGGCTCGTTGAAGGTCATCCAGTCCCCGATCCGGTCCCCCAACCGTTGGGCCACCACGGCGGTGTAATCGGCAAACCAACCGGGGCTGTCGCGGTGGAGCCATCCGCCCCGGTCCGACAGCCCGGTGGGATAGTCCCAGTGAAAGAGGGTGCAGAAAGGCCGCACCTTGGCCGCCAGCAAGCCGTCCACCAGCCGGTCGTAGAAATCCAAACCCTTGGAATTCACCTTCCCCCGTCCCGTGGGGAGAATCCGCGTCCAGGAAATGGAAAAGCGGTAGGCCTGCAGGCCCAGGTTTTGCATCAGCCGGAGATCCTCGCGGAACCGGTGGTAATGGTCGCAGGCCGTCCGGCCGCTGTGGCCTTCCCAGACCTTGCCGGGGGTGTCGCAAAAACGGTCCCAAACGGAGGATCCCCGGTCGTCCTCGTTCCAAGCACCCTCGATCTGGTAGGCGGCGGTGGCCGCCCCCCAGAGAAAATCCTTGGGGAAAGAAGGAGTCCGGCGGCGGGGAATCACGCGGGCGGAATATCCGCCCCCACCTTGGCCGGACCGGCGGCGGTGGAGTTGCGCAAAACGATCTGGGGCTCCACGCGGATAAAGGTGGCGGGCAGCGAGGGCTCCTGCAGCCGTTCCATCACCCGCTGGGCGGCCAGCCGGCCGAGCAGTCCCTTGTCCAGCCGCACCGTGGTCAGGGCCGGCACGGAGCTCCCCGCCCAGAAAATGTCGTCGAATCCGATCACGGAAATGTCCTGGGGTACGCGATACCGCCCGTCCGCCCGCAGGGCGGTGAGCAGCCCCACGGCCATCTCGTCGTTAAGGCAGAAGATCCCGGTGGGCGGGTTCTTGTCCTTGAGGATCTGCTCGCCGGCCCGAACCCCGGACTCCCGGTTGAAATCCCCGTGGATCCGGAGGATGGAACCCGCAGGGACCCCCCGGCTTTTCCAGTAGGCCATGGCCGCCTCCTCCCGCTCAAAACTGGCGACCTGCTCATCCCCGGTAACAATCGCCAGATGGCGGTGCCCGAGCTCGTAGAGATGGGCGGCCGCCGCCTTGGCCCCGGCGGCGTTGTCAAAACAGACCACATCGGCATTGCCGGCCCCGGACGGGGCGTCCGCGATGACCGCCGGCGGCCCTTGCCGGATGAGGTGGCCGAGGATCGGCTCCTCCATCGGCCCCAAATAGATGACCGCGTCGACATGAGCCTTTTTCACCAGCTGAAAGTAGTCCTCTTCCCGGGTGAGTTCCCCTGCGGGCAGGAGCACCAGCGCGGCGTGTTGCCGGCTTAACTCCGTCTGGATGCCGGCGAGGATCTCCAGATGATACGGCCCCAGGGACTCCTTGCGGAGAACATGCCCCACCAGCCCCACGCTCGTCATCGTGCTGCTTCGCGTCCGCCGGGCAGCCTCGGCGGTAGGGTCCGCCACGAACGTCCCCTGCGCGGGGACGCTGTAGATCAGGCCCTCGGCCCGGAAAGGGGCGCCAGCCTGCCCTCCGCAATTTCCTTCCGGAGTTTTTCGGAGATTTGACGGTACAGATAGTGGGACCGGGAACGCCCGCGTTGCAGACCAGAGGAACTCTTCGCCATCATGAAAATCTAATTACCAAAGCCCGGTTGGCAACCCTTGCCGGGGCTTCCCGGAGGGAAACCCCGGCCCGCTCCCCTTAATCCACAAAAAAAGGCAGATTGGCGGTGGAAGCTCCGCCTTTCCCGTCTCGCACCACCAGAAAGAGCCGGTAAGCTCCCGGAGAGGGAAAGGTCACGGCACATTCCGGTCCTCCTTCCGTTTTCAAGGCTTCGGAAAAAGAAGGGGGAACTGACTCGGCATCCCCACCACGGCGAATGTCCCGGCTTTCGGCGAGAAGGGTCCACTCATACGTGAGACGGTCGCCATCTTTGTCAGAAACCTTGGTCACCACCTTGGCAAGATCTCCGGTCTTGGCCGTTGGGACCCCCTTTTCAAACCGAAGAAAGTCGATTTTGGGACATCGGTTGGTCGGCCAGCGGCCGGTCCAGCCCCGAACCACGGCGTCGACGGCCGGCAATTTCTCCCCGCCGGCCAGGAGCATGCCGTACCAGGTGGGTGTGGTCTCCTGTTTGTTTCCCCAGAGAAAGGCGTATCCCCCCAGGCAGAGGCCGTCCTTGTTCTCCATCATCGTTTGCAGGGTGGCATAATAGGTGGCGGCCTTTTCGTTTCCGGTGGGCTCCAGCGGCGCGCCCCAGGCCGTTTTGACGGCTTCCCAATGTCCGGGAGGACCGTACTCGGTGAGTAGGAAGGGTTTTTCCCATCCGAGACTTTGCAAGATGCTTCCCACCCCGGCGGCCCCGCTGTAGGCGTTGATCCCGAGGATGTCGACGGAGGGATAGTATTTTTGGATTTCGCGGATCTTTTTTTCATCAGCCCCGGCGATTGCGGTCATCACCGGGTGATGGGGGTCCTCCTCTTTGACGATTTTCGCAAGAACTTCCATTTCCTGCCAAACCCGGATGGCTTCGGGTTTCCCGGGCATGATCTCCATCTCGTTGCCCAACCCCCAGATCAGCAAGGCGGGATGATCCCGGTATTTCCGCACCGCCGCCCGCACCGTGTCCCGCTGCTTTTCGAGAAATTTCTGATCGTAGTAGTGGAAGCCGTGCCGCTCGTGCTCGACCCAGATGCCGGCGCATACCGTCAATCCCTCCTTGTGGAGTTGATCGATGTAGGTGTTGCCGTCCTTGTCCGCTTGGCCCAGCTGATCGATGCCCCACGTCCGGATGGAATTGGCCCCGATTTCCTTGGCCAAAGGAAGCGGACCGGCACCCCCTAGACCACGAACCATGAAAAGTTCGCCGTTCCGGCGAAGCTCCCATGCCCCTTTTTCATTTTTGGATAAAGCAATCTGGTTGGTACCTGGAATACCTTGTGTTTGCAAAGCGTTCATCAAAAACAGGATAAGAAGCAGATTCTTGACAGCCATGATGTGAGACATCCATCATTCTAATATGAATCTAATAAAGTCGTCCATTCTCATTCTGGCTTGCTGGTCCGTTTTGGCCGCGAGAACCAAGGGGGAGGCCGCCACCACTAATACGAACGAAGCCGCCAAGACAAATTCGACCGTTCCGGCTCCAGCCGCCCCGGCGCCGGCGGCCACCAACGAAGCTTCCGCTCCTTCCACCAACGCTCCGATGGATCCGGCCAATCCCTCCTCCTTCGCCTCCCTGACCAGCGAGGCTTGGCAGGCGCTAGAGAAAAAGGATTACGCCACCGCCAAGGCCCGGATCGAAAAGTGCCGGCAGCTCTATGAGGCCAAGGCCGTCGAAATGCAGGCGGGCCTGACCTCCCTCCCCGCCCCGGACAAGGCGCACTCGTACTGGGCCTTGAACGACGTCGGCACTTGCGTCTTCCTTCTCGGCAAGGTGGCCGAGGCCGAGGGCAAGCCCAAGGAGGCACTCCGCTATTACCAGGAGGTCGTGGACCGTTTCTCGTTGTCCCAATGCTGGGACAAGCAGGGCTGGTTCTGGCAACCGGCTGTGGCCGCCAAGGAGCGCCTCGCGGCCCTCACCCTCGAGACAGCCGAATAGAAAGTTTTCCGGCTGACCGAAACGGGTCAGATTTACCTTTGATGACCTCTTCCCGCGCCACGGCCTGGGTGGCCGGCGCTCTGGCGACCCTGGTATTGACCCTGGGAACGGGCTGTTCCCACCGGCCGGACTCCCGGATGGAGGGAAGAGTCGTGGTGGAGTACTGGGAGAAGTGGACCGATTTTGAAAGGGCGGCCATGGCCGCGCGGGTCGACGAGTTCAACAATTCCCAGGACCGGATTTTTGTCCGTTTTCTCAGCGTCAGCCGGGTCGACCAGAAAATGATGCTGGCTACCGCCGGGGGTGTGCCGCCGGACGTCGCCGGCCTGTGGGATCTAAACCTCCCCTCCTTCTCCGAAAACAACGCGCTCCTGCCCCTCGACCGGTTGGCCCGGGAGGCTGGCCTGCGGGAGGAGGACTACAACCCGGTTTTCTGGAAACTCTGCCGCTATCGCGGCCACCTGTGGGCCCTCCCTTCCACCCCTTCCGTTGTCGCCCTTCACTGGAACAAGAAGATGTTCCGGGAAGCGGGCTTGGATCCCGAGCGCCCGCCCCGCACTCTGGCGGAACTCGAATCCTTCAACGAGAAACTCACCCGGAAACATCCGGACGGGTCCCTCGCCCAGATCGGGCATATGCCGCAGGAACCCGGTTGGTGGCTGCCGGATTTTCCCTCCTGGTTCGGCGGCGCCAGCTGGGACGGAGGAGGCCGCCTCCTGCTGGAGGCCGCCTCCGGCCGCGCTTTTTTCAACTGGCTGGAGAGCTATCCCGCCCGTTTCGGCGGCCCGGAACTGTTTCGGTTGCGCGGGGCCTTCGGCAATTTTGCCTCGCCGGACAACCCGTTCTTCAACGGCAAGGTGGCCATGATTTTGCAGGGGGTTTGGATGGACAACTTCATCCGCAAATACGCGCCGGCAGGATTTACCTACGGGGTGGCCCCCTTTCCCGAGACGGGTGAGCATCCCCAAGCCCCCCTCACCATCGCCCAAACGGACATTTTGGTGATCCCCGCCGGGGCGCGGCAACCCCGGGAGGCCATGGAGTTCATCGCCTTTCTGCAAAAACAGAAAAATATGGAGACGTTGTGCATGGAGCAGCGCAAGCTCTCCCCCCTCGCCCGCGTCAGCGAGGAGTTTCTCCGGAACCACCCCCATCCCTACCTGCGGGAGTTTCAGGAGCTAGCGCAAAGCCCCCGGGCCCAACCGACCCTCTGCCTGCCCACCATGAAGGAGTACACCAACGACATGCTTGTCTACGCCAACCAGGTGTTGCTGGGACGCATGACCGGCGAGCAGGCGCGGGAGGAGATGGCCGCCCGCCAACAGAAGGCGCTCCAGGCCAAGCTGGAACGCTGGCAGCGGGTCGCGCAGGTCCGCACGGCCGCGTGGGAACGGGAGCTGGCGCGATGACCTTCGGGGAAAGGCGGAAGACGGTGCAGGGTCTGCTGTTCGTGGCACCGTGGGTTCTGGGATTTCTGGTTCTGAACCTTTATCCGTTCTGTGCCTCCGTCTGGTTTTCCCTTTGCGATTACAGCGTGCTCTCCCAGCCGGTTTACCTCGGAACCCGGAATTTCCACGATCTGCTCCAGGATCCCGTCTTCTGGAAGGCCCTGCGGAACACCCTCCTCTTTGCCACGGTTTCGATCCCGCTCAGCACCGCCCTCTCCATCGGGCTGGCCGTCCTCCTGAATCAACCAGTGGGCGCACAGGGATTTTTCCGCACCCTGTTTTTTCTTCCCTGCCTCGTGCCCGCCATCTCCCTTGCGATTCTTTGGCAATGGATGCTCAACGGCGAAATGGGGCTGGTGAATGTGGCCCTCCGTCCGTGGTTCGATGCGATCAACGGTCTGTTTGGTTCCTCCCT